>PNOB01000195.1 GCA_013824585.1 Desulfobacterium sp.
TTGCATGTGACATGCAAGGCTGATGCGACTGAGAAGCTGGATGATGCAATCCCTTATGGATTGGCTGTGACGCTTGAGGTGGCCGAAGGCGTTGATATCAAGATTTATCAGCAGATTCGTGACAGAATCAAACCGCAAGTTGCAATTGGAATACCTGTGGAGAATTTGTAATGGCCTTGTATAAAGACTTTCCATCATCCCGGCACATTAAGTTTTGGTCAAGCCGTGATTTTGCCGAAGTTTTGGGCTATGGCGAATACCGCAATTTCGAGGGCGTTATTAAAAAAATAAGGTTGTCTTGTTTTAACAGCAGGCATTGCATCGAGGATCATTTCGTTGACGTCACCGAAATGATCGAAATCGGCAATGGTGGGCATCGGCCCGTCAAAACCGTGCTCATGTTGCGTTACGCTTTCCGGGAATTGGGCGGCACCATGCCGGAGGATTTGCCGGTGGTCGAAAGTATCAAAAAAAATTGAGAATAAGCTGCGCAGGCAACTCGGTAAGGCCGACAAGCCGGCAAAAAAGAAAAGCGAGTAATCTGACATGGCTTTGCATCCCAATTTTTCTGAATCTCCCCATGCTATCCTCGACCTGTCAATTTGTTGGCTTCCGGCTGATGAAGCCCCGCGCGAAACCAGCATGGAATATCTGATGCCGCCCTTGGTGCCGCAATTGTTAAAGAAAGTGAAGGATTGGCGGGACAGCGGTTATGCAGGCGCCACGGACACCAGTAAAAGCCTGCTCAATTGGTGGTTCAGCACACCGCACCTGTTGCCCAGGATTGACGGAACGATGGCTGAAATATAACTCATGAAAACAAATTAGTAATCATGATTATGCGCATCCATCATGAAGAAAAAGATGACAAAAATCTTGACATCTAAAAGAAGTACGTGATAACAAAATGCCCATCGACTGAGCGCTCGTTCGGATGCCTCAGCGCTGGGTTGATCTTGGAAAATCCAAAACAAAATGTTCCCGGAATCTTTTTTTAGGAAGATCCGACAGGAAAGAAAATGTTTTTTGACAGGAATAGCAGGCAGATATTAAAGAGGTAATATTATGGCGGAATACTTGTGGAAACCAACGGATGACAGAATTCAACATACCAATATGTATCGGTTTATGAACACCGTAAATAAAAAATACGGAAAATCGTTCATGGAATACAATGATCTGTACCACTGGTCTGTGGATAATATCGCTGATTTTTGGGAAACCTTCTGGGATTTTTCCGATATTTTGGTTTCCGAACTATATTCCAAAGTTCTGGATAATCCAAAAAAAATGCCGGGAGCAAAATGGTTTGCAGGGGCCCGGCTGAACTTTGCGGAGAATTTATTACGCTATCGTGATGATCAGATTGCATTGATTTTTCAGTCCGAAGGGCAGGCAGTTGTCCGAATAACCTATGCAAAACTTTTTGCAGAGGTTGCCCGCGTTGCTCAGGCACTCAAACAATATGGAGTGACTGTCGGGGATCGTGTAGCCGGTTTTATGCCGAACCGGCCGGAGACAATTATTGCCATGCTGGCTGCTACCAGTATCGGGGCAACCTGGTCTTCCTGTTCACCGGATTTCGGGATCAAGGGAGTGCTGGATCGATTCGGGCAGATCCGTCCTAAAATACTTTTTACTGCCGATGGTTATTTTTTTAAAGGCAAACCAATCGATTCCCTGACTTCCATTTCAAAGGTTATTGAGCAGTTGTCATGTGTTGAAAAAGTGATTGTGGTCCCATTCATCAATCCGGAGCCAGATGTCAGCAGTGTACCGAATGCGGTTAACTTCAACCGTATCGGCAGAAAGTCTGATGAGATTGAATTTGAACAACTTCCTTTTGATCATCCATTATATATCATGTACTCATCCGGTACTACCGGATTACCGAAGTGTATGGTGCAGTCTGCTGGTGGGATTCTGATTCACCATCTGAAAGAGCTTATGCTCCATACGGATCTGAAACGTGAGGATACGATATTTTACTTCACAACATGCGGATGGATGATGTGGAATTGGTTAACTACCTCTCTCGCTGTAGGCGCCACACTGGTACTTTATGACGGCAATCCCTTCCATCCGGATCCGGGAGTATTGTGGAGAATGGCACAAGACCAGAAAATAACTGTTTTCGGAACCAGTGCCGGATATCTGGGAGCATTAAAAAATACCGGCTCACAACCGATGAAGAGTTATAATCTGAGTTCATTGCGGACAATCCTGTCAACTGGATCACCGCTTTCGATTGAGGGATTCAAGTATGTTTATGAAGAGATTAAAAAAGATGTCCAGCTATCCTCCATCTCTGGTGGCACAGATCTGAACGGCTGTTTTGCACTCGGCAATCCAATGGGGCCGGTTTATGCCGGTGAACTGCAATGTCGTGGACTTGCCATGAAGGTTCAGGCATTTGATGAAGACGGTCATTCAGTTGTAAACCAGCAGGGCGAACTGGTTTGTTCCGCCCCCTTTCCATCCATGCCCATTTATTTCTGGGATGATCCGGATCAGAAGAAATACCATTCTGCTTATTTTGATGTTTATTCCAATATATGGCGTCATGGGGATTATATTGAAATCAATGATCGGGGTGGTGTCATCATATCCGGCAGATCGGATGCTACTCTGAATCCAGGAGGAGTAAGAATAGGGACCGCAGAGATATACCGTCAGATAGAATTGGTCGATGAAGTAGCAGACAGCATCGTGATCGGACAGCGTTGGAAAGATGATATCCGGATTGTTCTTTTCGTTAAGCTACGGCCTGGTTTGGAGCTCAGTGATAGCTTGAAAAACAAGATTCGCGAGACAATACGAAAAAATGCTTCTCCTCGCCATGTGCCGAGTAAAATATTGTGTGTACCGGATATTCCTTACACACTGAATATGAAAAAAGTTGAACTTGCGGTTAAAAAAATTATCGAAAACAAACCGGTTACGAATAAAGACGCCTTGCTGAATCCAGAGGTTCTCGAGTATTATAAAGAGATTAAAGAGTTGCAGGAAGAGTAGACTTCACCTCAGTCAAAACGTGAAACAGGTTTCTTTTGTACATTTAAATCAGGGGAGAATGTGATCCTGATAGAGTCTGTGGACTGTTTGAGCATGCCATTGGCCTCGGTTTGAAAAAGTTTGCAGGTTTTCTTTCTCCAAGAAGAGTGCAATCTTATCAAAAGTCTCTCCTTCGGATCTCATTTTGGCGATAATCTGCAATACCTTTTTTCGATTTGCATCCATTGGTTTTTTTACTTTTCTTTTTTTTCTTTTATCATCCTTCATATTCAGTAATGTTTCTATACCATCCGATTTCAGATATTCCATCAAGCCTTCGAGGGTTTTTGATTTTTTTTCTTCTGCCTTGGCTTTTATTTCTTCAATTTCGGCTAGCCTTCTTTGACTGTCTGCCATTTCGATGAGGTATTCTTTGATTGCCGGAGTGAGCTCATGCAGTGTTTCAGCTAATAATTCACTTTGATCTTTTTTATTGAGGTTATCGTTGCGCCGATCCGCACCTAATCTTTTTTCATTTCCCGGATATTGACGGTTTTCATGGAATGTTTTTTTGCCATACCGGGGCTGCTGTTTTTCCTGGCCGCTTCTTAAGTTTTTTAGAAAATCGCTCATTCTTACCTCCTTGTCATGGTTCATTTATAGTAACGTATTTGATTTTTGACATAGTTTTGTATTGCGAGTTATCTCACAACTTCAAACTGTTTTTACATGTTCAACATGAAAATTGTTTTCAGCGATCTATCCTTGAATGTATCTCTTTCGGTTGCAGTGAAAAAATATCAGGGAAAAACAGAATCAAAATACCTGTTACCTGTCGTATGATTAAATTGTATCAGTTTATCTTGTGAAATTATATAAAACCGAATTTGAGGAATGGTATTGATCAGAAAGACTCGCTGCATAAAATTTGTAATTTAAATTTACACCACCAAGTGTGTGAAAGTCAAGAAAAAACTATTTTCAAAATCCCATGGATGGTTTTCGACCATAAAGATATCGGGAAAAAATCCCGACCTCAGGATTTTCCCCCATAAAAATGAGTCTTTCATCTTATAGACAATCAAATTTTACATGATAATAGATAAACTCTGTTTACAGAAATAAGTGCTTTTCTATTTTGGTTGCTATTCTGTTATGGATCAAGGGGGGGCGGAAAAGTGAAATGTAAAGAAAACGCACACAAAGCAAGCATGTTGCCTGAATATTTTCTATTTGAAATTGATAGCATATCCGATACGTGTCACATGCTGTCAACGCTGCTGCATTCACGAGGCCTTGGACAGGGAAAGGTTTTTCAACTGGTCAGCGATGTGATTGCAGTTGTCAGATCTTCATATATATGCAACCTGTCAACGGTAAATCAAGCGTTGGAATCGTTAGGATGGCCCAGCCAGATTCTAGATGAAATTTCTTTTGAATTGATGAAAGAGATTTTATTCAGTGTTTTTGAGTATCAGGTTGAGGTCTTTACAGTGAATTAATAACGAATTGCTGTAAAGAGGATTGATTTCATTTTTGGAATATCATACTAAACCATTGAACCGAAGTCGATATCGATCAGGCTGCAGGGGGCGATGGTGAAACAGAAAAAAAGCATTTTAATCGTAGATGATCACCCTCTGTTTCGTGAAGGCTTAAAATCAATGCTGGAACGAGACAGACGATTTGCAATTGCCGGAGAGGCCGGAACCGGACAGGACGGGTTGGCAATGGCAAAAAAAATACAACCGGATATGATTTTAATCGATGTCTCTTTACCGGATATGAGCGGTATCCATCTTATTTATGATATCCGGAAAGCCCTGCCGGATATACATATCATCATCGTCAGCATGCACTCCAAGGTTGATTATATTGCGGAAGCCTTTAAAGCTGGTGCAACTGGATATGTATCCAAGGATTCAGCCTCTGATATGCTATTACAAGGGATAGAAAAGGTATCGAAAGGTGAGTTTTTCATGGATAGCTCGCTTTCTCATAAAGTAATTGAAAGATTGACGAAACTGCCGGTTCGTGAAACCAGGATCTCCGGAAATGATTATAGCTCCCTGACACCCAGGGAACAGGAGATTATGCGAATGCTGGCAGAAGGCACTTCACCAAAAGAAACAGCTTCCAAACTGTGCATCAGTCCGAAAACCGTGGAAAATCATCGAGCGAATATTATGAAAAAGCTGAATCTTAAAGGTACAATGGAACTGGTTAGGTATGCAGCCAGAATTGGTCTGATTGATATCGATCTCTGGAAATAATGATTGCTGTGGAATTACTTCCAGATCGGTATCTATTGGATATGATCCAGAAGCTGGATCAGGTCGGTTATCACAAGGTCCGGTTTCAGATTTTTACATCTTGGATCATCATTTCTCAGTCTGAGGGATCTCTTATCCCCTGCAAAAAGAGCTGTCTGAAAACCGGCTTTCTGAGCAGGACAAATATCATTCAGCATATCATTTCCTACATAGATGACCGATTCCGGTGAAATTTTTTTTTGAGCAAGCTTCAAAACCGCCTGTTGAAACAGATACGAGGATGGTTTTGCATACCCGAGTTGATAGGACAAAAAAATCAGATCTCGATCAAATCCAAGCGAAGCAAGATCAGCCTTAAAAAAGATATTGAACAAACGGGGTGTGTAAAATTGGGCATTGGAAATAATCCCCATCCAAACATTTTTATCACGGCAGTAATCAAGTGTCTCCATTGCATTTGGCATCGGGGATACCGGATTCATACACATTTCATATTCAATTGAAAAATCAAGTACGTTTTCCATATTGGCTTTTCCAAATACGGTTTTCCATATTTCCTCAACACGGATTTCCGGAAAATCAACTCCCTTGGATCGAAGAGTTGCATGGGCTTTTTCTATCTCTGAAAAAAAAGTTTTCAAAACATTCTCTACCGGGTCTTTGATTGAAAATTTTTGAAATAACAGATTCAGCTTATATGCATTTTCGGAGTCTTTTTCCGCAATACCGATATTACCGGATCCACTGATAAAAAGTGTTCCGTAGATATCAAACAATACCGCTTCCGCTTTATGGGAAAGGACGCCCTGGGGAAGCAATCCGGTTGGAATCGGATTCATCAGTGTCATTGCACAATGTTTTTCTTCATGATCCTTCATATACACTCCATTTCAAGAGGTTCAAACGTGATGGTGTCAGAAAATGGAAGAGAAGTTTTTTTCTATCAATTGCATGAGTGATTTGTACATGTTTTACTTTTTCATAAATTTGCAGAAGCTTTTTTTGATACAAAGCTTTATTGTAGTTGGATAGGATTACCTTTTTATTATGATCAACAATCCATTGTTGACCGGATGCACCGATCTCTGCAAGAAACGGATTGATGGCGATCAGATGATTTTTATCTTTTGACGAAGAAAGGATGCGTGCAATGACCTGTTGCTGAAACGGTTCATTCAGCATACCAAAATCCAGACAGCCATTTTGAATAAGATCTTCAAATCCGTTACTATGATTTGGAGTATCCCTGGTGTACCCAAAAAAAATCAAATTTTGTTCCAGCGTGGATTGAAATTTTCTGAAAAGCATTTCTCTGTTTATCCAGGATATCGGTATCTGGATCTGATTATACAGATTGTCGAGTCGGATTCCTTTTTGTTGAAAGTCCATGCAGATTTCCGGGATGTTTCTCCCCCAAAGCATTTTATTCGCTGTCCAGGGTTCTAAAAATAGAAATCCGAATCCTTCATTTATACTGGTTGTAATGATAAATTTCGATGCGCGTACAAGGGATGAAAAATCATGCATTGAGGAAGCTTGAAATTCAATATGAATATGATGCTGGATGGAAAAATTTTTCCATCCATTGTAACTCTGAATATCGACCGGGCTGTTTGGCGGGAGGGTGATGGCCAATGTCTCCCCGTTCTGGAAGAAAAGGGATAACAAAATTGCTTCACCAATATTTTTTCTTCGAATTGCCCGAACCGGGTATAATACAAAATTTTCCAAACTGCACTCCGGTGCTTCTGTATCCATGGGATTGACCATATTGGATAACAGATGCAGCCCTTGTTTTGTCAGACCGGATGTTGTTAAAATATCATAGTCCCGTTTGTTGATCACACAATAATGGCAGTTTTCCGGGTAGGGTTCCGGAAAATAGGAGAGGGGGCGCCCATCCTCTGCAAAATCATGAATCTGCAGCAGTAGTTTAAATCCCTTTTGTTGAAGGATTTTTAAAACTTTCAGAAAGTTCTGGTTTTTTGCGAGGATCGGATTATGGACATGGATAACATCACAACCATCCGGCCATATATTATAAATCGCCTTGGCGATATCAGAAGCTGTATTTTCAGGTGAAGAGGAGGGGACTCCTTTTTGATCGTATGCAATTCCGGATATGGGGATTACTTCTGTCGGAAATTCGGCTGGCTTTTCACCTGCAAGGGCAATCACCTGGCAATGGTTTTGAATCGCATTGATCTGCTGCCGGATAACCGTGGTAACGCCACCGGGCTTCAGGTGAAAATGGATAAATGCGATTTTCATGGCCTACCTGGATATATAACGTGTGGGATCTTGAATCCCTGCTTCAAGAAAACCTTCTTTTCTCAAGATGCAACTGTCGCATTCTCCACAGGCCAGTCCATGTTCTGAAGGATCATAGCAACTGTGCGTAATTTCATACCGGACGCCGAGTCCGATTCCTTTTTGAATAATCTGTGATTTTTTCAGGTCGAGGAGCGGGGTCTGAATCCTCAACCGTTTTTTCCCTTCAACACCGGCTTTTGTCGCAAGGTTTGCCATTTTTTCATATGCTTGAATATATTCCGGTCGGCAATCCGGATATCCGCTGTAGTCAATAGCATTGACACCGATGAAAATATCATACGCCCCTAAAACTTCAGCCCATGCAAGTGCATAGGAAAGAAAAATTGTATTCCGGGCCGGAACATAGGTTATTGGAATTTCGGAATCCATTTGTTTCTTCTCCCTGTTTTTTGGAACTG
>PNOB01000196.1 GCA_013824585.1 Desulfobacterium sp.
CAGAGCAAAAAAGATGTAAGGAGCGATCCATGGGAACAGCAAAATACTGGCCGGATAATTATATTGAAAAGAAAAAAACCGTTTCCGAAGCGATCCGCCTGATCCATCCCGGCCAACGCGTTTTCATCGGCTCTTCCTGCGGTGAACCCCAGCACCTGGTCAAGGAAATCTTTAAGGCTGCATCCAATTTTACCGATATTGAAATTGTCCGCCTCCTCAGCCTGGAAACGATACCCCTTACGCTGATTGCCAATGAAACCAGAAGCCAGAATCTGAATGTACGGTCTTTTTACTCCGGCTCAGCAGCCTCAAAAGAACTGGCAAAAAATATACGGTTTATCACTCCGATCAATCTTTCTGCGATCCCGGGTTTATTTAAAACCGGCCGTTTACCAATCCATATTGCCCTGATTCAGGTAACACCTCCGGATGATTTCGGATGGATGAGTCTTGGTGTTTCCGTTGATGTCACACAGGCAGCGGCAGCGGCAGCATATATTGTCATTGCCCAGGTGAATGAAAGGATGCCCCGTGTTCTTGGCAGAAGTTTCATCCATGTGGATGATGTGGATGTAATTGTTGAACACAACGAAGAGATCCTCTCCATCAAGGAATATCCGGAACTTGAATCAGATTCAACAATTGCACGACATATCGCCAGACTGGTCGATGATGGCTCCACGATCCAGATCAGCCTGGGTGCAACACCAAACGCTACCCTGCTCGGCCTTGCCGATAAAAACGATCTGGGCGTCCATACCTATTTTTTAACCGACGGAATCATGCACCTGTTTGCACGGGGTGTGATCACCAACCGGAAAAAGGGCTTTAATGAAAACAAAATCGTAGCCAGCAGTGCCGTGGGAACCCGAGCTTTGTATGACTTCATGGACAACAATCCGGCGATTGAATTCCACCCCTCCGATTATGTAAACAGTCCTTCCATCATCTCCAGGCACAACAAGATGGTGTCCATGAATATTGCCATGACCATGGACCTCACAGGTCAGGCAGCGGTTGACGCACTTCCATACAACCTGTTTTCCGGGGTTACCGGAATGATGGACTTTGTCCGCGGAGCTTCGGAATCCAACGGGGGAAAATCCATTCTGATGCTGCCTTCAACCGGTATGCATGGGAAAAAAAGCCGTATCGTACCCATGCTCAACAACATGGGGGTCGTGATCCCAAGAAGTGATGTCCAGTATGTGGTTACGGAGTATGGTTCGGTAAATCTTGCAGGAAAGAGCATTCAGGAGAGGGCCATGGCCATGATCAGTATTGCACATCCGGATTTTCGGGATGAACTTTTTGATCAAGCCAAAGAAAGGGGGCTGCTCGGCCCGGAAAGAACCCTCACAGAATCGATTCACGGTATCTATCCGATAAACCTGGAAGAGGTAACAACCATTGATGGCCAATCCGTCACCATAAGACCGGCAAAACCGGTTGATGAGAGAAGGATTCAAGAGCACTTCTACAGTCTGGACAGGGATGACATTGTTGCTCGATTTTTTCACAAAAAAACCAGCTTTGTCCATGATGAGGTAAGAGGTATCTCACAAATCGACTATATCAAAGATCTTACCATCCTGGCTGTTGTGGGAGAGATCGGTTTTGGCCGCGTGATCGCCATCGGCGAATGCCTGCTGAACCAGTCCAATAATATGGCTGAAATTGCCTTCTCGGTCAGCAAACCATACCAGGGAAAAGGGCTCGGACGAATGATACTGAATAAACTGACCGATTCCGCACGGGAAAACGGGATATCCGGTTTCTTTGCCTACACCTCGTCGCAAAACAGGGGGATGGTAAATCTATTCAAGACACTGCCATACAAAATAAAGATCATACTGGAAGATGATATGCTGCATTTAAGCTGCAAGTTTGAGGATCCGGTTTCTTAGCCTGGAAAAGCGGCCTGAAATGCTTTAGGAATCATTTGACTCTTTTTTTCCCAGCGCCTTCTGGATGGCATCTGAAATCTCCTGCCGGACAAAAGGTTTCATGATATAGGCCTGAATGCCGATTTCCAAGGCTTTTTCCGATGAAATCAGTTCACTGAATCCTGTGCAAACGATAATGGGGATATCCGGTCTGATGGCAAGAATCTCTTTGGAAAGTTCAATCCCTGTCATGTTCGGCATGGTAGTGTCGGTTATCACAAGATCAAACGTTTCCGGGTCTGCCTGAAACAATTCAAGGGCAGCCATGCCGCTTTCCGCTGTAACCACTTCATGGCCCAACCTCTGGAGCATCCTTTCTCCCGCATCAATCAGAGCTGGCTCATCGTCCACAAACAGGATCTTTCCGCTTGCAGAAGCTTGGTCTGTCTTTTTCTTCTCCATAGGTTTTTCCATCTCTTCCACCCTTGGGAAACAAACTGTAAATACAGTGCCTTTGCCTTTTGCTTTTTCTACCCTGATGAATCCGTTATTCACTGAAACAATGCCATGTACCACGGAAAGCCCCAAACCTGTCCGATTCTCTGACTTTCGTGTGGTAAAAAATGGATCGAAAATTCGTTTCAGATTTTTTTGCGGAATTCCCTTGCCTGTGTCTTTGATTTTGAGTTGAATATAATTGCCCGGTTCTGCGTCAAAACCAGGAGGGATCTCCTCCACGCAGACAGGATCAAGTGTTATCTCAAGATTACCTCCGCTTTCCTTCATGGCATCCACTGCATTGTTGATCAGATTGACCACCATCTGCTGCAATTGAGCCGGGTCTGCCATTACCATTCCGATATCAATCGGGATATATTGCGTGATATCAATCGTTGTCGGAATAACCGACCGGAGCATCTTCAAGGTCTCTTTGATAATAATCCCGAATTCAAGCGGTTTTTTCTCTGTGATGGCCTCACGGCTGAAGGTAAGAATCTGATCCACCAGCTTCTTGGCCCGTTGACTGGATTTCAGTATCTGCTGAATGGAATATGCAACGTCCGTGTCTGGTTTCACATCGTCAAGCGCCATCTCGGCATTCAGTACAATGGCACCCAGAATATTATTGAAATCATGGGCGATCCCTCCGGATAACGTACCAATGGCCTCCATTTTCTGCGTCTGCATGACACGGGCCTCGTATTGTTTCTCCGCGGTGATATCCCGTAAAAAAACCAGGCTGGCAGGTCTCTCCTCCCATTCGATTTCAACCAGCTTTGCCTGAATAATGAGTTCCTTTTCGTTTTTATGCCAGCCTTTGAAAGCAATTGTTTTGATCCGCTTATGGCTTTTCACCAGTTCCCGGAATTGTTTGATCACCGCTTCCCTGTTATGGGTAATGATAAAATCCGCAAAATGTCCATTTACAAATACTTCCTTGGGAAAACCAGACATGTCAACGATTCTGGAATTGACGAATTTGATTACATCATCTTGAACAATAACGATTCCATCTGTTGCATTTTCGATTAGAAACCGATATTTCTCTTCAGATTTCCGAAGAGCGGCCTCGGTCTGTATCCGGTGGGTGACATCCCGTGCAATACCAAAAATTGCATAGGGCTTATCCTCCTTATAAACCAGCACACCCTTGGTTTCCACAAAGACGGATTGACCGGTCCCTGAAATCAGCTCATACTCCCTGATCTCACTGTCAACCCCCTTTTCAAGGATGTTATTCAGCGATTCCATAGCTTTTAAAATCTGTTTTTCATCCAGTAATGATGCAAAATTTACTTTCTCAAGGTTATCCTTTGTCACCCCGAGGAGTTCAAGGGCCGCAGGATTTGCATCCAGAAAATTGCCTTCCAGGTCATGAAGATAAATACAGTCCTGTGACCGGTCCAAAAGGTTCTTGTATATGTTTTCAATTTCAAACACATTGAGTTTTCCCGGCATTTCAAAACCCTCAGCTCTGAAAAAAATTTATATTGTCCAAGCCGGCAGGCTGCACTGAAAAATAGCAGGCTCCGATCCGTGATGGCCATACTCTGCCACAGAACAAAGGGCAGGGCAAGCATAACATTATTCCATTTCCTAAGTCCATGAACGATTGTTCCGATTTTCAAAAGGCACAGGCTTTCCTCTTTCCAATATTTATGATAGGGTTATTCCGTTTTTAACATCATACGCCTGACCATAAATGAAAATATCTCTATAAAAAAAGGAAATGCCATGTTTATCACCTTTTATGGTGCTGCCCGTGAAGTAACCGGGTCCATGCATATGGTTACAACAGAGACAGATCATATCCTGTTTGACTGCGGAATGTTTCAGGGACGCCGGCAAGAGTCAGAAGAAAAAAATCGGGCGATTCCATTTGACGCCGGGATTCTTTCCGGGATTATCCTTTCCCACGCACATATTGATCATTCAGGACGAATACCATGTGTTACCCGGAAGGCATTTAATGGTCGAATCATCTGCACCGATGCCACAAAGGACATCTGTGAATACCTGCTTCCGGACAGCGCAAAAATTCAGGAGTCAGACTCCATTTATTTAAATTACAAGGTGGTTAGAAACTTTTTAAACCATTTGCAGCCATCAAAGAAAAAAAATTCAGCATCGCCCGGAGAAATAAAGGAGATGAAAAAACTTCTCAAAGGCAAGGAGCAAAAACTCAACTATGAAAAAATTAGCATGCTGATCGACCGATATCACCTGGAAAAAGTAACCCCGCTTTATAGTACAGCGGATGCTCAACAGGCCTTAAGTTTTTTTGACGGATATCCCTATGGTCACCTGATAACTGTTGGAAAAGGAATGACCTGTAAATTTTACGATGCGGGCCATATTCTCGGATCAGCCATCTGTATGCTCAAGGTGCAGGAAAACGGAAAAACTCACAATATCTGTTTTTCCGGAGATTTTGGAAGATTTGACAAACCCATCCTGCAAAATCCCACGCTGTTGTTTGACAAAGAGGATCAGGAAGTAGACCTTCTGGTTATGGAAAGTACTTACGGAAATCGGGAACATGGCCCGGCGACGGATATAAAACAGAAGCTGAAAACGATTGTCTGCGAAACCGTTGAACGGGGCGGATCGGTATTGATCCCAGCTTTTGCTTTTGGCAGGGCACAGGAACTGATTTATGTATTGCATGAGCTGTATAATGCAGGTGAAGTGCCTCGCGTACCAGTGTATCTGGACAGCCCGCTTGCAATCAATCTTACGCGAGTGTTCGGTGAACATCCTGAGGTTTATGATAAAAAAACCCATCAGGACTTTCTTGAAAACGGAAAAAATCCGTTTTCATTCAAACAGATGAATTTCATCAAATCAATTGAGGAATCCATGGCGCTTATGCGGGAGGAAAAACCCTCGATCATTATCGCTTCTTCCGGCATGTGTGAAGCTGGCCGTATTCTTCACCATCTGCGGTACAAAATCCATAATGAAAAACATACCATCCTCGTTGTCGGCTTCATGGCAGAAAATACGCTGGGGCGCAGAATACTGGAGCAGGGCGAGAGGTACGAGCAGTCCGGCCGGAAAGGAGAAGCTCCCTTGTTACATTTTTTAAACAAGGAATACCCTTTAAAGGCGCATGTAAAAAATATCGGGGGATTCAGCGCGCATGGAGACAAAACCGAATTGATCCGCCTGGTAAAAAAATCCAACCTGAACATCAGGAAGATTGCCGTTGTTCACGGGGAAGAGGATCAGGCTTTTTCCTTTGCAGACCTTCTGAAGCAAGAGGGTTTTTCAGCCGTTGTCCCCAGGAGAGGTGAAACCATTCAGATCCAATAATGAAAAGGAGGCAGTGATATGGAGATCAAAACCGTCACAATCGAAAACCCTGACAGTCTGAATCTGATTTTAGGGCATTCCCATTTTATCAAAACCGTAGAGGATATTTTTGAAGCAATGGTCAATGGTGTTGCCGGAGCCAAATTCGGGATTGCCTTTTGTGAAGCTTCTGATAAATGCCTGGTCCGACATACCGGAACAGAAAATGAACTGATTGAACTTGCCAAAAAAAATGCATATGCCCTGTCAGCCGGTCACAGTTTTATTGTATTTATGAAGGATATGTTTCCGATCAATGTCCTGAATGCCATCAAAGCCGTACCAGAAGTCTGCCGGATATTCTGCGCAACAGCAAACCCGGTGGAAGTCATCATCGCTGAAACCAAACAAGGACGGGGTATTCTTGGAGTGGTTGACGGCTTTGCATCAAAGGGAATCGAAACGGAAAAAGATATGGATGCACGAAAAGGACTGCTGAGAGCCATTGGATACAAGCAGTAATTCCATTGTTTTATTTGATCACAGTCAGGACTTTCAAGGAGAGGCGGATGAAACAGATTGAAATTCACGGTGCAACAAAGAGTTCAACGATTTTAATCGGCGAATGCCTGAAAAATCTGAGCAACTATATCCCTTCTCAGGATGTTGTCCTGATTACTGATAAAACCGTTTCCGAATATTATCAAAAAGATTTCCCGAAGTTCAGAACAATCACCATTGGCACGGGTGAACACATCAAAACCCTGGACACGGCCGGTCTGATCTATCAGGAACTCCTTACCATGGACGCCCAGAGATCGACCTTTATCGTAGGAATTGGTGGAGGAATTGTCTGTGATCTTACCGGCTTTGTCGCATCCACATTTCTCCGGGGCGTCCGCTTTGGTTTTGTATCTTCTACCCTGCTTTCACAGGTGGATGCCAGCGTCGGAGGGAAAAACGGGGTCAATTTCAAGGGATTCAAAAATATGGTAGGTGTTTTCAACCAGCCGGAATTTGTCATCTGCGACCTGGATCTTTTAAAAACCCTGCCTGAAAAGGAGTTGCTGTGCGGATTTGCAGAAGTCGTAAAACATGCCCTTATTGAAGACCGGGATTTGTTCACTTTCATCGAGAATAACGCAGCAAAAGCGCTTGCACTGGATCATGTTGTACTGGAACGATTTGTTCATGATTCAGTCGTAATCAAGTCATCTGTGGTCAACCGGGATGAAAAAGAAAAAGGAGAGCGGAGAAAACTGAACTTCGGTCATACATTCGGCCATGCCATTGAGAAAACAACCGGTATTCCCCATGGTGAAGCCGTCAGTCTCGGGATGGTGCTTGCCGCATCCCTCTCTGTCCGAAAACAACTGCTCTCAGAAGAAGAATTTCATAGAATAACCAGACTGCTGAAAAATCTCAAACTGCCCACAGTATTGGAATATGATAAAAGAGAGGTGATGGATGCCTTGAAAAAAGATAAAAAGAGAGAAGGAGACCTTATTCACTTTGTACTCATCAATGGCATCGGCAAATCCGTTATTGCTGAAATCTCCATCCAGGAGTTAACCAGGATGATTGAATCTCATTAACAACGCAAAAACATCTTTACAAAAACCAAACCAATCGGTATGTTTTGTTCTCACCATTAATGACAGATAAGGAGGGAACATGCCACGAAGCGGCGGCGAAGTCATTGCTCAAGTCCTGCACAATCACGGTGTTCAATATGTATTCACATTATGCGGCGGACACATCTCTCCCATCCTAGTCGGATGCGATTGTCTGGGTATAAAAATCATCGACGTCCGGGATGAAGCCAATGCGGTTTTTGCGGCAGATGCTGTATCCCGTATAACCGGAACACCCGGCATTGCCGCGGTAACAGCCGGTCCTGGCGTAACCAACACCATCACCGCCCTCAAAAATGCCGAGATGGCCCAATCTCCGCTGATTCTGCTGGGAGGTGCCGCAGCGACCATTACCCGTGGCAGAGGTTCACTTCAGGATATCGATCAGATGGTACTCCTTAAATCCATTGTAAAATCAGGTCTCGCCATTCGACAAAACTGTGATATCCTTCCAGTCATGGAGCGTGCATTTCAGGAAGCCCGATCCGGAATCCCCGGACCGGTATTTGTTGAATGTCCTATTGATCTTCTATATGAGGAATCCCTTGTCAGGGCGATGTACGGAGGTTCAGCTGAAAAAAACAGATTAACGAATCTGAAAAGTAAACTTTTTCAATTTTACCTGAA
>PNOB01000197.1 GCA_013824585.1 Desulfobacterium sp.
TCCCGGGAATATTTTACAAGAGCCGTGATTGCGCTGTGTTATGAGGTGCTTCAGGAATATAATGACGCCTATATTGTCTATAAGAAGCTGGCAGAAACCATTCCCGACCCTTCTTTGGTGAAACCCCAGATCCAGAGGCTTTCCGGAATGCTCGGTTTTCAGGATGAACTGGAGCCTGCCGGGAAAGGTGAAAAAGAATCGGGACCGATTCCTGCTGCCAATGGTAATTCTGCAGAATTGATATTATTTGTCAGTATGGGCGATGGGCCTCAAAAAGTTTCCGGAGACATACTCCTGCCTCCCGGGGTTCGGGTCTCCTTTCCACGCTATAAGAAACAGAAAAGTTATTTCGGCAGTCCCGAGGTGATGGATTTTAATTCCAGGAAACCATCCAATATCATTGAAACCGATATACTTGCCGTTGCCGGAGACTCCCTGGATGATCGGGCAAAGCTGATTTATGCAAAAGAAGCGGCCAGGATCGCAGCCAAGGAGATGATTATCAGAGGGATTGACCGGGACAATAAAGACCCTCTGGCCGGACTCCTGATCCGTCTCGCATTTATTGCCATGGAGGAAGCTGATACCAGGGGATGGGATACGCTTCCGGCAAAGCTGTCCATTGTCAGGGTATTTCTTAAACCCGGGACGCATAAACTGCGTGTCAATATCCAGGATGGCGGATTTGGCAACACCATTGATCTTCCTGAGATTCGGTTTTCCCGGGGGGATAAAGTGTTTTACTCATTACGGGCCAGTGGCGGGAGTACGTCTGTGAATGGAATGCGGGAAACGGAACGTAATACAGCAGACTAATGCCATAAGGGAAAAATCAATGAATTTGGAAAAAAACAGGATTCCGGATCATGTCCAGACCATCCATCTGGTTGCTGTGTGCGGAACAGCCATGGGCGCTCTGGCCTGTATGCTTAAGGAATTGGGGTATGAAGTAACCGGGTCGGATCAAAGGATGTATCCGCCCATGAGTGACTTCCTGGTCGAAAAGGGGATTCGTACTTTTGACGGATTCAGTGCAGACAATCTGTCCTACGGACCGGATCTTGTGGTCATTGGAAATGCGATTTCAAAAGACAATCCAGAATCGGTTAAAACCCGTGAGATGGGATTGTGGTATTGCTCCATGCCTCAGGCAGTGAACCGGTTTGCGGTTGCCTGCAGAAAACCGATTGTGGTAACCGGCACACATGGGAAGACAACCACTTCTTCCCTTATGGCTATGGTTCTTCATGAAGCTGGTCTGGACCCCGGATTTATGATCGGCGGCATTCTGAAGAACTTTCACAGCAACTACCGGATCGGAACCGGGCCATACATCTCCATCGAGGGCGATGAGTATGATACCGCCTTTTTTGATAAAGGACCCAAGTTTCTTCATTATGATCCGTATATTGCCATTCTGACAAGTGTGGAGTTTGATCATGCGGATATCTTTACAGACTTGTCGCATGTTTGCAGGGTGTTTGATGCCTTTTTATCCAAGCTGTCTCCGGAAAGTACCCTGATTGCATACGATGGAGATAAGGTGATAGAAGAACTCATTCAGAATCGTAATTATAAGGTTTTTACCTATGGAAAAAAGAAACATTCCGGATGGCGGTTGAACAACATTTCAATTGATCCGCCCTACAGCGTATTTGAAGTGATGAAGAGCGGAATTCATTATAATACTTTTCAGACACGGTTGATGGGAGAACATAATCTGTTGAATGCGCTTGCCGTGATTGCGGCAGCAGATCGATTGGGGATTGATCCTTCAACCATTCAACGGGCACTTGAAAATTTTGAGAGCGTAAAAAGGCGACAGGAAATAAGGGGAATTAAAAACGGGATTACTATTCTGGATGATTTTGCCCATCATCCGACCGCAGTCCGGGAAACCATAAAAGCGGTAAAGCCATTTTATCCAAAAGGCCGTTTGATTGCTGTATTTGAGCCCAGAACCAACACCAGTATGCGAAATATTTTTCAGGATGTGTATCCAGCCTGTTTTGACCTGGCAGATTTGATCTGCATACGGAAACCGCCGCTTCTTGAAAAAATACCGGAAGGGGAGCGGTTTTCATCTATCAAACTGGTGCAGGACATGAAAGAGAGGAAAAAGGATGCTTATTATTTTGAGGACACAGAGGAAATTATCCGGTTCCTGAAAAAATCAGCCTGTTCCGGAGATGTGGTTCTGGTCATGTCCAACGGCGGGTTTGATAATATTCATCAGCGGCTTATTGAGGAGTTATGAAAAAACAATCTATCTTTTTTGTTTTGTTTTTCATTCTGTTGGTTCAGCCTTCACAAGCAGACAAGAAGAAGATTCATAAGCCGATCCGGATTTTATGCCTGGGAGATTCCATTACCCATTCAGCCGGGGAATACTGTGGATATCGATACGCCCTTTGGAAAAAGCTGGTGGATCTCAAGGTCGAGATTGATTTTATCGGATCAATGAATAGACGATACAAGGAAGAATCTGGCCAGGATTGCCCGCTTTATAAGGGCAAACAGTTTGACCCGGATCATGAAGGACACTGGGCATGGCGTTCCGATCAGATTCTCGGTATGGCGGCAGAAGAAATTGCTCCGGATACAGGTGTTGGACAGCTTTCTGAATGGTTGAAACACTATACTCCCGATATTGTTTTGCTGCATTTGGGGCATAATGATGCCGGAGCCAATGAGACACCAGAACAGATGGCTAAAGAGTTGAAGGATATCATTCTCCTTCTGCAGAAGGACAATCCCAATGTTGCCGTATTATTGGCCAGGGTCATTCCAAATGCAAAACCAAGATGGAATCGCCTGCTTTCTATTTTAAATGCAGAAATCGATGGCATTGCAAAGGATATGAGAACATCTTCTTCTGATGTGGTAGTAATCGATTTTTCAACCGGGTTTGATCCATTCATGGACACCTTTGACGGTACGCATCCAAATGAAGCAGGATCCGAAAAGATGGCTGAAAAATGGTTTGATGGAATATGTAAAGTGCTGGATAAGTCAAGGCCCGGCATAACCGGAAACCAGAGATAACCTATTCATCCTCCAAACGAACCAGCAAAACCGGTTTTTTTGAACGGTGCAAAACCTTCAGAGATGTACTGCCGATCATTGCATTCAGAAAGCTTCCCTGTCCCCGGGAACCCATGACAATGATATCGCAGTTGTTTTCTTCTGAATACCGAAGAATCTCTTCAACCGGATTTCCACGCGTTACAATGATTTTATCGGTTTCAAAGGGTTGGTCGTGAAACTGTGATTTCACATCTTCACAAAAGATATCCAGTACCTGGCGAATGGGCATTCCGCTTCGTTTTTTCCCGATAAGGGATTCCCTGGCTTCATCCACATGCTGTTTTTTAATGGCTTCCCATTTTTCCTGATCAATATAACTGAGAACACCGGAATAGATATCCGGATTGTCAATCACCGTGTGTAAAATGGTGATGGTTGCTTGATAATGCCGGGCAAGGCTTACAGCATACGAGAAAGCTTTTTTTGCATATTCGGATAAGTCTGTTGCATAAAGAATTTTTTTAATTTGAACATCGGGAAACATTTTTCTTTCCTTTCATAATTTTGGTTACAATGCCAGCCTTCCCGGGTCTCGAGATGGATTGGAAACAAATATTGCCGAAACAGGCCGGCAGATGAAAGTTCAGCTCGGTCACAGGAGACCAGGAAGCCCAATGTGGATGGGATGTCTGATCTCCGCATTTATAAAAATTGGCTTTCCATGTATTTCCTCGGATATCTGGGAGTTTTCCAATATATTTTTCAAACAACAGGAAGGGAATGGAGAACGCAAGGTGCCAGGTGACTTTTTGTTGAATTTCAGGAAAGACTTTTCGGGGTAGAGAGTGATAAATATCCATCTGTTCAACCTCTATCCGGGTTAAAGGAGTATATTCCTTGAGATCGGTCCCGATCCTGGTGGGATCCGTGATATAGGATGCCAGCAAGGTGCCTCCGCAATTGAATTCAAAATTAAAATACCCGTAATCGGGCTTGGGTTGAACAAAAAATTCTACACAACTATCCTGATAAACAGGATTCTGGAATTCGGTATGGATACAACGAACATATTGATCCTGAACTTGAAATACACACTTTATCCGTTTTGAATCATAAAGTAATTTTGCTTTTGTTATTGGCCGATGCCCACTGCTTTCCGGGCGGAAACAGTTCAATTCCAAGTGCGGCAAATTCTCCCAGATCGGATCATCCCAGTCACCTTTGTTTTCCGGCAGAACACTGGCATGGTGTATAACGTATTCACAGCACTTTTCATGTTTTTTTTGCATTTGTTGTCAAGATATCTATTTTATCTGGTATGCAACGATCCGGTTGTCAAAAAATGTCGGGATCAGCAGGAGCTTTCTGGATATGATGTATTCCAGATCCGCAGAATTTACTTTGGAAGCGGTTGTATCCAGAAGGGTATGGATTTGACCGGAAGCCATGACAAGAGATGTTTTTCCTTGCCAGTCGGATATAAAAAAATTACCGTTTCCATCAGGACGAAGTCCGTTAATATTGGAAACATAGAGAATATTGTCTGTTCCGTCAAACAGAATGGATTCCGGAACACTAAGTCCATCCCCAATCTGCCATTTCTGGACGATCGTGTACGGTACTTCTGCTGCGAAAAGTTGGGAGCTTAACGATGAGACAGAAATATTCAATACCAAGGAAAAAAACAGGATGATGATTATAGCTGCATTCTTAGAATTCATAGGAACCCTCCCTGCAAAGACGGCTTGCACTTGAACGAAACTATCCATTCAGGTTTAGAACGATAAATCATGAATATGATTATGTCCATTCCCGGGGTGATTATGCAACAAGATTGGAAAGGATAAAGGGGCATTACATGATTACTCGATGAAATGCCCTTTCAAAGATTCTATTAGGTTATAAAACCGTAACGTTGGTAGCTGAAGGTCCTTTTTTCCCTTGCTCTATATCAAAGCTCACACGGTCTCCTTCATTTAGAGACTTGAAACCATTGGCATTGATTGCTGAATGATGTACAAAAACATCCGGGCCCCCATTTTCTTGCTCAATAAAACCATAACCTTTGCTGTCATTGAACCATTTTACGATACCGTTCGCCATCTTACATTTCTCCTTTTAAAAACATTTTTTGTTATGATTGTGATTCCCGACAACCTTCGAAGCATTTGAACCCGGATTATGATTTCTTGAGGCAATAGCGCACTAATAGGGTTTACACAGATTTGCTTATCACATAAGCTGTGCATGACCCCATCATCCCGTCAATATCATTTTGGATTTAATTTTATTCGATTTAATCTTCAACCAGTTGCTCTATTTGGGTGTTCACAGTTACTATTAGTTTCTTTTTGACACATCTTTGTGATGACTACAAGAGATATTTGAATATTCTCTGAATTCAAACACAGTTTTATCCTGAAATCTTTGATTTGGCCTTGATCAGGGCAGACTTTTTTCAATCCGGCTGTCTCATTCTGAGATAGATCTTCAGTGGATATTCAGCGGTTCACTCAAATTGGGACAGCAACCCTATTTTTTCCCAATGATGATATGGATCTTTTTTTCACAATCGTCTGTTTTATAAGGCAGATGGGTTTCTTGTATTTCCTGATCATCGTGTGGCATGTTTGCTGCTTTGCTCAATTATCGGCAACATGTGTTTTTAACCAGACAAAAAAGGAGATCAGATTTTGATTGTAAAATGTTGTGTTTGTGGGTCAACGATAGGGAAGACAGAAAAAAATGAATCTGAAGAGGAGATCTCACATACCTATTGTGACAACTGTTTACAGGAGATGATTGATCAAAGTCATGAAGAGGACCATCTGGCAGAAATATTTTTGAATCAAAGATAATTAAAATCAATCGGGTAATGAGTGAAAGAAATGGAAAGTCAAAACGACAAGCAGACAGTATTGCAAAGACCGATCTGGGTTATCTCAAGAATCGGATTCGGAATCCCTAAGGATATCGAGTTGGTTCCTGAAATAAAGGCAGAATCGGTAATCGAGTATGTAATATCCGATTTTGCCAAATATATGCTGGATCCAAATCCTATGGAAATTCAAAAAAGGCTGGTGGGTTGTGAAATCCACAGATCTCAACCCGAAAAAACCACTTTTGGATCCACGTTATATAAATGGATTCCATGGAGAAAAAAGGCAGAAGCAGGTCCACCGGATATATTGCTCGCGCAGTCACCTATTGAAGCACCTTCCAGGAAAGATAAACAATTTGCAGATCATGTCGATATGATTAATGAAACATTACGGCCTTATGATATTCTGCCCAGGACACTTTCATCGTTGGATATGGATCATGTTTCAAATATTGTCGGGATTTGTGAGGATATTGACGGGAACCGGTCCATACTGCGGCTTGATGGTGATATTCTCAGTAAAGTGAATTATATGAAAAATAATTATTCCAGAAACGTAAATGTCATCCTTGAGAGCCGGCAGCTTGCACCTGGGTTGTTCGAGATGCGGGGGTTTGATTTTACCTCCTATAATCCGGATAACCAGTACCGATTGATACGGTTTTTTTCAAATGGTGAGTCAAAAGCCTGTGTGATCGGCGCGGATAAAAGTGTGCAATACTGGATACAGGATATGAACCTGGTCAAATATATGCTTCTTCTCGATCAGTCCATTCAGGAAAATAAAAAGTTTCAGGATGCATTCAGGCAATGTATCTCAGGAGAACTGATGCCTATTAAAATATTATTTAATACAAAATTTGAAATCGGGTATACGGATTCACATCTACCTGAAGCTTACCAGGATATATTCAAAACATGCAATCTGGGTATGGATGAAAAAGATGTGATCATGGAGTCCTTGAATCAACTCCAACTCGGAGTAGCCTTTAGTTACGTAATGAAGGACAATACCGGAAAGCAGAAATTATTTACTCATATTTCTGTATTGCACAGCATAAAAGCACTGGAACCGATTCGGCAACGACTGCCGAAGTTGTATTCCGAAATCAATAAGAGGATTCCCATTTCCGATGCAAGACGGTTTTATGTGTTGGACTCGATCAGGGGGTATGTGTATGCCTGATGAATATACAAAAAATGATTGTGAGTGGATAAAGGAGTTGATGCTTTATCCCAAAAATCTGGAAGATCGTCTCAGTTTTTTTCAGGATACATCTCAGATTACCGTACCGGAAGACCCAATAGAAAAAGTGATTTTTCAGGATCGGGCCAAAGAGGCGATACGAAAAATAGCTCAGAACAAAGGGCATATTCTGATGGTCGGCCGGCCCGGAACCGGAAAATCAATGCTGGCGAAAATGTTCAATCAGGTATTGGATGATGCCCTTGGCGATTATTTGCGTCCCAAAGAATCCATACTTGCCTATCCGGGGAAAGACAAAAATCATATTCGTTTTACATATCAAAATCCTGAAAAAGCAGATGAATTGATTCAAAATATACATCAGTCGATCAGTTCGGCCAGGGAAAGTGCAGACCCATTCAGTTTGTCGGATCAGATCAAACCCATTACAAAAGTGAGAAATTTATTATTGCTGGTCTCACTTCTCAGTATTGCCTGCGGGTTGTTTTTCCCTGTGCTTTTTGCCTTGACAGGGCTTGCAGGTATTGGTGCCATTTTTATGTTCATCCAGGAAAATAATCATAAGGTTCAGGAAAAAATACAAAGAGATGCTCAGCAGGGGATGAAAAATTCGGTTAAACACCTGGAGGATATGATACCGGAGGTGGTATATGATCCTCGAAAAGATAAGGATCTGATGGCAAGGGTTTCTGAGCCGGATGACCGTAATATGAAGGGTGGTTTCCGGCATGATCCATATCAGTCCGGTAATCTCCATACACCGGCACATAAACGTACATATC
>PNOB01000198.1 GCA_013824585.1 Desulfobacterium sp.
TCGCTGCTGTTTCCATTTGCCGTTTTAAAGGCATTGGAAACAGCCAGGTTGAGAATTCGAAAACCCTCATCATTCGATATTTTCGCATCCCACCATAAAGCAGAGAATATGAATAGAAAACCCTTGCCGGTTGTATTTTCTGGATATCACACAATGAAATGCCAAGTGTGTATTTCTTTTACTTCTTCCAGGATCTAAATCCCCATATGAGCAACAATAGACCTATTGCACTCATTGCTGAGGAAGTCATCCCGATTCCAAATATCCCACCAATCGACCATACAGATCCGCCACACAGGGCACCTGCAACACGGCCCAGGCCTGCGGCAGCCAGCAATGTCGACATCATGGTTGCCCGGTATTCCGGCAGAAGTTCCGTACAGAGGGCAAGCGTAGAAACAAAGGTAAACTCATTGGCAATAAAAACAACAAACAGACCACTCAAAGCAAATGAAAGTGATCTGGAAACAAAAGGCAGCATTGCATAACAGGCAGTAACCATGATACTTCCCAGCATGATGGAACGTTTTAGTCCAATCCGGTCAGCCAATGCGGCGGTAAGGCCTTCGCCGCACAGTTCTGCGACACCGATGACACTGGTTCCGATCCCGATGACAACAAGGTTTAAGGCAAAAGAACTCTCCAGCCATGCGCCATAGACTATAAAAAGAGTATCATTGGCAGCGCTGATGAAAAAAGCAAATCCAACTGCAGAAAAAGCCATCCGATTCGCCACAAGTTTTTTCCAGGCGGACAGCAAACTGGAGTGCCTGCTGGTTTCCGAGAGGTTGTAATCCCGAGGTATCAAAAAAAACAGCGCGGCCATACTGAGAAGGCCGACACCGCCAATCACAAAAAAGGAAATCTTCCACCCCATATGATGAATGATCAGTCCCATGATTGGAATCCCAACCAGGGTACTTCCTGCCCAGCTTATCTCCAATATGCCGATAATCAGTCCCCGCTGCTCGAATGGGAAACGTTTTCCCACATAAGCCTGCAAGGCAGGATCAAAAATGGATTTCCCTATCCCCGCCAGTAAAAGAGCAGCCATAACCACTCCATAAAACGGCATCATTCCTGCGGCGAACATACCGATGGTAAGAAAACCAAGTCCGACCATCATCATGATTTTGTAACCCAACCGATCTGCCAGGGGACCGGCGAACAAGACAAGAATACCTGCTGCCTGATTCATTGCAATGATTGAGGCAATGGATGCCATGGG
This sequence comes from Desulfobacterium sp., assembly GCA_013824585.1. GTDB lineage: Bacteria > Desulfobacterota > Desulfobacteria > Desulfobacterales > SURF-7 > QZKS01. The sequence goes on from PNOB01000198.1 coordinate 1,229, forward strand.
AACACCAAGTCCCCTGGCCAATGCCGGAGCAAAAGGATAGACAAATCGACGGGCCGTATTCAATGCCAGCCGGCCCAAGGAGGCTGCGCAAAGATTCAGAACCATCTTCATCATACTGCGGTCAATAGACATTTTTTCCGGATGATCAATGAACATACATAGAATTTCAGTTACAAAGCATATGGTTCAGCAATACACTTGCCAGTTTGTGTGCAATCACCCACTGTTGAATTCCATTTCCGACTATCTTCGAAGAATTCGAATCCATCTCCAGACATTCAACAATCCAGCCAGGGCGTTTGCCACATAGGTCAATGCGCAGGCAAGAAGTATTTGCTTTGCTGCCGGTATATCATCGAATGGGATATACTCTCCAGAGGACAACAACGGCATAGCACGGTTAAAACTAGCATCAAATTCAGAAGGAAGGGTCAGCATATGAATCAAAACAGGAATACATAATGTCGCAAAACCTCCAAACAGCATTAGCCCTCCTGCTGCAGGAACCCTCGTAACCACTGCAAACAAAGGAACAGCCAGAATAATTCCTGCACCGATCCGTTCCATCATGATCGCTGTTCTGATCATCCGGGTTCTGGCCTGAAAAGGTTTATACCCCATGTGATCCTGGATTGCATGCCCGACCTCGTGAGCTGCCACCACAACAGCAGTAAGTGTTTTTTTTCCGCAGTTCTCTTTCGTCAGCCTGACAGCCTTTTCCTGCGGGTCATAGTGATCCCCGACCAGGGTCTCTTCCACCTTTACATGGTGCATTTTCAGGTTGGAAAGTATCAAATTTGCCAGATCAAACCCATTGCCTGAAAAATATTCATTCTGGTTATACCGGAGAAGTACTCTCTTTGCCCACAGTTGGGGGCCAAAAATAACAGCAGCAATCAATATTGCCAGCAAAAAAATCATTTTTCAAAATCCGTGCAACCATGAAACAAAACAATCAGAATACAAAATGTCTCATTTGAAAAGTGTTTATGATACGAAGTCCATACGAAATCGATTCTTTTTCAGCTTGTGGAAAACAACCTTGAGAATACTCCTGTATTTGAGATGACTTCTACTCTATTTGATAGATATCGTTTTTCTGCTCTGATATTTTCTTATGCCATTCCGGATCATAACCAAGATAAATTTCTGCCAGGCTGTTGAATTCTGAAGCCTGCCCGGCATTCCCCTTCATAATCCAGCTCCTGGCAAGGTGGTAGTAAATACGGCCCTCTTTTGGATCCAGAGCAATGGCTCGTTCAAGCAAATCAATCGCATCATCCGGTTTGTTATGATCAAGTCTCTCACAGGCTATAACCAATAATGCAGCCGATGCATTGGAGCGGGCATTTACGCCTGTATCCCCCGGAATAACCGATGGATGGCCTTCAATATCTTCACCCAGTTTATTGGGAGGAGTCGGTTGTCTTACCAGGGTACAGCCTGATAAAAAAGCCATGAATACAATGATGCAGAAAAGTGATACATTACGGTACAAGGGATTTCAATCCTTTTATCAATCGATCCAATATTTGTATTTTATGGACTGAACAATTTTCCTCCGGAACATTTTCCGTTAAAAAAAATTCTTCTTTTTCCTCCGGACAGGCAAACGAAATGGGAAGAAGACCGGAATCCGGGCATATTTTCCTTTTTACTACACCTGGAGGCATCGTGAACCACGTACCGGAAATATGATGAGGAATCGAATTCATCAATTCAGCCCATATGGGTAATGCTGCCTGGGAACCGCTGGAATAAATGGGATCGCCGTTATCAAAACCAACCCAAACCAGAACCAGTATATCTGGAGTGTATCCAATGAACCAGGCATCCCGATAATTGCTTGTGGTTCCTGTTTTCCCTGCAGCCGGAAAGGCGATTCCATATTGACGAAGTGCCTTTCCCGTACCTTCGACAACTGCACTCCTGAGCATGGAGGATATGATAAATGCCTTTGCCGGAGAAATCAAACGCTCAATCTCCATGTGTTTTCGATTCAATATTCTTCCGGATGCGTCAGTAACGTTCTTCAATGCAAGAGGGTATGGCTGGACACCATCGGCCGCAAAAACGCAATATGCCCTTGCCATTTCTATTGGAATCGCTTCAAATGAACCTAAAGCCAATGATGGATAAGGTTCAAGAGGGGTAGAAAAATGAAATGCCTCGGCCTGGCGGACTATTTGATCCAGACCGACTTGCATAGCCAAATCAACCGTTGCCCGATTGTGGGACATTGCAAGTGCTGTTCTCATGGAGACAACTGTTTCTGAAACCGGTTCATAATTCTGAGGTATCCATTCAACTCCCTTTTCGTTTGAATAGGTTCTGGGGGCATTTGATACTAGAGAGGCTGGAGTATATCGATCCAAAGCCGTAAGGAATACAAATGGTTTAAAAGCGCTGCCAGTCTGTCTCTTTGCCTGAGATGCCCGATTGAACTGGCTCATGCTGTAATTCCGTCCTCCTGCCATTGCCAGGATATTTCCGGTTTTTGGCTGCATTACGATGATAGCACCCTGAAGTTTTTTTTCAGGAAGCTTACGGAATAGCTTTGGATTCTGAATTTCAAGTTGTTCAAGGCCTGTTTTCAAGGCCGATTCCGCTGCTTTCTGAACTTGTGCATCCATGGTCGTATAGATGGAAAGCCCCAAACTGGATAAGTCTTCTTTTGAATACAAAGTCTTGAGCTGTTGATATAGATAGTCCATAAAATAAGGAGCCTGGCGGGAATGGGACGTAAAACCGGATGTTTGAATTGGCTCCTTCAAAAACACATCCAAATTTTCCTGTGTAAGCCAATGGTTTTTCTTCATTGCGTGCAAAACCATATTTCTTCTGAGGAAGCAGGCATCTTTGCTGATATAGGGGGAATACAAATTCGGACCCTTTATCAAACCGGCTATCACGGCTGATTCTAACAGGGTCAGCTCATCCGTTGGTTTCCCGAAATAAAAAAGTGATGCCTCCCCGATCCCGTTTACTGAATCCGATCCCATCTGGCCCAGATATATTTCGTTAAAATAGATTTCCAGTATCTCTTCTTTTGAAAACTTTGTCTCTATAATCAAAGCGATTAACGCTTCTTTCAACTTTCTCAAAATTGTTTTCTCGGATGTAAGAAAATAATTTTTTGCAAGTTGTTGTGTTATGGTTGAAGCTCCCTGCGTAATTTTACCATAGCGGGTATTCATATAAAGTGCGCGCAGGATACCGATAAAAGATATGCCATGATGCTGATAAAAGCGGTTGTCCTCAATGGCCAAGACAGCTTTGATTAAATGATCCGGAACCTGATGAATTGAAATGAGTTGCCGCCGTTCCCGTTCAGGTCCGAAAAATTGCATCAATTCCTCAGGTTCAAGTTCAAAAACAGGAAGTGCGGTTTTGGTTTCAAACTGTTCAATGGATTCAATCAGATTCCCCTGCAAACGAATTTGCAGAAGAAAGCCTTCTCTTTTCTGGTTCTGGAAGGCAACATCATTCAGATAAATATCCAAAACAGCAGAAGAGCTCCTCATTTCCCCTTTATATTTCGGGAAACCATCGACCATGCGATAGTGAAGTCTTCTAAGCTTTTCGTAAAAAGACGGTAGCTCAATTCGTTGCCCAGGGAACAATAACATGCTGTCAGAGTAGACCCTTGATGGAATCTGCCATCTTCTCCCGGAAAATCGAGTTTCAACCAGATTGGATAGTGTCCGGCTGTAGAAAAACAGCCCTATTAATAAACCCAAAAAAATCAGCGTTAGAAACAATAGGAATTTTTTTATAACAGGCATACATACAAGTCAGATGAAAACTGTCCTTCCATAAAGAAACAATATTGAAATACAAACTGGGGTATTCATACAATTATTGATGGAAAGACTCAATGATTATCAACTTATGGCAGGTCGATTTCACCATCGGCATCAAAACTGGATTGTTTTTTTCCGGCCGATTCCTGGCAAAAAAGATCGTTTAAAACAGATACAGGATATTCCAAAAATTATCATGAAACCAGTTTCATTGAAACCCCATTCCGCCTGCGAATGACAACCCTCTGGCTTGATATGACAGGGATAGACATCTTTGGTGTCTCATCTTCTTTTTCCGCTTCCTCAAAAAGGCTTTTCAATTTGGCTTCCAACTGTTTGAATTTTTCCGGTTCCATTTTTGCTCCTTATTTTATTTTGTGAACTGAAAAACGTATTGTCTTTTTCTGTCATGACGTGATGTTTGATATTTGATTCTAATCTGTGCCCATCCAGAAAATGAATGGCATTCTATAATAACAATCCATACACCAGTTGATTTCACTGACTGTGTATGACTAGCATATGAGCAATATGAATGCCAGTCGACCAACGGCCAAAAATATTTAAATAAAAATTTTAATATCAAATAGTTAAAATTATCAACCATCGACATCAACAACCAAATATATTGTATTTTTTTGAAACATTTTTAAGGAAAGAGAAAATATTGTCTCAAAATGCAACAGTGAAAGATAAGTTAGAACAAACAAATCGGGTAACTTCAGAAGGAATGAATACTGAGGGAAATTTATCAAACAATCTTTTTGATGATCTCCGAAATATCCTCTTTTGAAAGGCTTCTTCCCAGAGAGGCACTTCTGTTTTTGATTTCATCCACAATTTCTGGTAGTAATTGAACTGGATACGGAATTCGATTTTTCTCCAGAAACTTTTTAACTAAGTGTTTTCCACATAAAACATTCAGAAGCCAATTATCTCCCTGATCCAGACCAAATGATCTCGCTCCATGAGTTCCGGCAACATGGGTTTGCATGGATTCTCCAAAAAACGGAGTGTTATAGGTAAGAATACCGATCCCTGTCTTTTGCCGGATCAACATATCAATATATGAATAATATGCCTTGAACTGTTCCAGATTATCTGTTTTTAAATTGATCCCATATCCCTGTTCTTTTAATGTTTTCCCGACAAGAAAAAGATCACCGATCCCATTCCTTTCTCCGATTCCAAGTGCGGATACTTCAATTAATGAAGCACCGGCAACTGCACCAAGGACTGTATTGGCTGTAGCCATTCCCATATCATTGTGACAATGTACACCGATTCTTGCATTGTTCTTTTTGGTCATGGCCACGATATCCGATATTCGATCATATAGAAGGTTGGGTGCCATAATTCCTGAAGTATCTGGTAATGTTATTATTTCAACATTCAAATCCTGGCTTAAAAATTGTACACATTTTTCAAGCATTCCCGGGTCAGTGCGACCGATATCCAGTATACTGACCGATATCCTTGCATTCCTGATCTTTGACCTCGTATGATGAACAACCTTTTTCAATGTATCAAAAAATATATCCATATTCCAAGGATTCTCAAACCGGTCCGCCATCACTGTATGGATCTGAATTTCAGTGGCACCTGCATCAATCATAAGATCCGCATCATAGGTCAAAGAACGACCAAGTCCTGCAATGCAGATCTTATATTTTTGTTCTTCTGCATAACGAATAAGACGATGCAATATGTTTCTTTCCGTTTCATGGGCTGGAGGATATGCAACCTGAGAAATATCAACGCCAAGAGATTCCTGAAACTTGAGAATTGTCAATCTTTCGTCATAGGTAAAGACGACTCCTCGATACTGCATCCCCTCACGGATGGTTTGATCACAAACGAGAATTTCTGGATGTCTCATTGCTATTTAATACCCCCCCTGTTTTTGAAATCCTTGTACACTTTACAAAATCATTTTATTATTATATAATCATTTCCATCAAGAGATTATCCGCCCTTCAGCATATTTTCCGTTTTTCGTCCTCTCTCTATTTTGTTGTGCTATGAATCGTCATCACTTGCACTCGTTGTGGGCTGAAAACAAGTTTGAAAAAAATATTAAAACATCGATATCTTTCATGTGAAGACATAATAAGTATATTCTCAGTAAAGACTCAACCATTTTATTCAAACAGCGTGATAAACCGATCGGTAACATCACAGACAAGTCGGAAACGTCGTGTCCGCAAAAAACAGGGAAACAAATACCATGAATACAGACCCATCTGCCCAAAGACTCATATATCCGACATACTTTTCGGATATCCTCACAAACAGTGCTGAAATGCATTCAATACTTGGATATATTGAGTCGATTGCTGCCACTGCACAACCGATCCTGATCACAGGTGAAACAGGCGTTGGAAAGGAATTGATCGCAAAATCGATCCATGCATGCAGCAGACGAAAGGGGCCTTTGGTTACGGTAAATGCAGCCGGACTTGATGATAATATTTTTTCAGATACATTATTTGGACATGCCAAAGGAGCTTTTACAGGAGCAGATCGCAATCGTCCTGGATTAATCGAAACAGCGGATTCCGGAACGCTTTTTCTGGATGAAATAGGAGACCTCAGCCATTCCTCCCAGGTTAAATTATTGCGCTTGCTCCAGGAAGGAGAATTCCTTCCGTTGGGTTGCGATGAACTGAGACACTCCAACGCCAGAATCATTGCGGCGACAAATGTTGATCTCTGGGAAAGGCAGCGTTCTGGAAACTTCCGGCAAGATCTGAATTTCAGGTTACGAACACACCATATTGACATCCCGCCTCTTCGAAAACGTATTGATGATATCCCGATTCTGGT
>PNOB01000199.1 GCA_013824585.1 Desulfobacterium sp.
TAAGCAAAAGATCCGGGGACTTTCTCAGAAAGTTGAGCCCTCCCAATACTACGGTAAGGATCATGGCAACGACAATTATTTTTTCCCTTCTGCTCATATGCGTATAAACACCATCTTATTGATCCAGATTATTACACTTTCATCAAAATGACATGCCCATAAAAAAACCCTACCCTCAAATTTGGTGATGTGCCGGTCAAAGGGCAAACTGGTTATTCCAGTGCCAGCCAGAGACAGAACTGAAAATCTTTCTGTTCTGATATTGGCTCAATCTTAAGTCGACCGATTCGAATATCATAGGGCAGGGCCATCATCTGGATAATAAATATTCGAAAATCATCCAGATCCCCATTCATTGAAAAATTCATCTCCAAAAATCCGCCCTTTTCCTTGAATCTGCGGATATCAATGGTATTTTCGTTAATACTCAGATTGCTTTTTTGTGCAAATCCTCCAAGAATATCTGAAAAGGCGGCGATATCCTCTGTTTTCAGTTTTTTCCGGGTGTCCTGCATGCCCTTCCAATGGGTGGATTGTTTGATTCGTGACAGCATTTTTTTGAATACCGGAAACAGTATTTCCTGTTCACTGATTTGTTGATTCAGAATCGATATCTCATCATCAAGGGAGGATATTTCTTTGAAATTTGGATAAATGCCAATGAGGCAGAACAGAAATATTCCTCCTCCGCAGATCAGCAAATAGATAAAACTTCTCTTGGGCAGTTTGGGCAGCCTGTCTATTTTTAATACTTTTGCCATTATACAGGTTCCAATTTTGCAATAAATTTCAGAACTTTTTCACCATTCAGCATCTGAATCGACTTTTCTCTTATACTGACCTGTCTGAAAATTGGAGATTTTCCAAGTTGAATTAAATATACGGCAAGGTCCGCATCCGGTGGAGTGTTCCTCTGAAAGACAGCACCCTCTATCAGCAAAAGTTTATTCTTTTTGGATTCGGATGGATCCTTAAAAAACTGAGCATCCATTTTGGTGAGACGGATATTTTCCGGAGTTCTACTGGCCAGTTCAGAGAGCATCACCAGACCCAGAGACCTCTCTGCCTGGGAAACATTTTCCTTTCTTTCATTCTCCAGAACCGAAGTCATCTGAAGAATCAGTTTTTTTTCCACCAGGGGACTGAAGCTCTCAAGCTGAACATGTAATCGATCAATCTGGTCTTTTCTCACCTTCATGGCATGGTCCTGCCAGTAAAAAAAACCAATACCAGCGGACATGACAGCGAGAAAAGTAATGAATACATATTGGTTTATTTTCTGAATTCTGGAGGTGATCCCTTTTTGTAAGTAAGTGTAAAGAAGGTTCGGAGTCCGGTTTTTATTTGAAACAGCAAGACCCATTGCCGGAGCAAAAGAATCTTTCTCAGCTACAGTATCGGGTATCTGATTTTTTTTCATGCGGACAATGCCGGTTGAAAAAGGATCGATATAATCAATATCAAAATTCAACTGCTGACTGATCAGATCAATGACTTGCGGATGTGCGCAAAGATCTCCGGTAATAAAAATTTTCCCGATGGGTTCATGATCAAAATTAACGGAAAAATGCTCAAATGTTCTATCAACCTGTCGAACCAGTCTCCGGATAACCGGGATAATCATCTCCAGCATGTCAGCATGGTTCAGAGAACCGGATCTCATGCCCGGATCGGTTTCAGCGCCACGGATGGAAAGGTCATTGAAAAATTTTTCTAAAAACTCTTTATCTTCCAGATCCGGATGATTGTTATCCGGTTCATCCTCATGCGTTTCTCTGTCTACTTGACCCTTCACTGCTTCGACAAGGCTGTTGATCCCTGTCTTGATATCCCGTGACAGGACTAGATTCCCTTTTGAAAAAATATCAATGCGGGACCAGTCCTTGCCCACATACAGGGTACATATATTCACCGGCAGGTTGCCCAGAAGCTTGCTTCTGAACAAATTCTGCATTGCAAACGGGACAATGGAAATGCCAGTAAGGGGCAAACCGATTCCGGCAAACAGTTTCCGAAGATCTTCAACTTCCTTTGAAAAAGCAGTATAGGCAAACAACTGTAGTTTCTGAGAACCACCCTGAGATACTTCACCCAGGATCTCAAAATCAAAAATCAAATCCTCCCCATTGGTCGGATTGATTTTGTTAAAGGAAAAATAGGCGACTTTGGGTATCTGGTTTGAGGGCACCTTTGGAATGGTAAGAAAACGTGTTTCAATTTTCGCAGACGGGATGGTACTCCAGATATAGTCCGGCTTTCTGCCTTCCAGAAAATGTATAATGGATGATCGGAGGAAAATAGAAAACTGTTTGTAATCCTTTTTCATTTCCGGGGAAAAGACAACTCTTTCCCGGTCCAGAAGGCTCCAGTCCTGGTCTGATATCCGACTGATCAGGACGAGCATGAGATCATGACTACCGACGATGATGCTGAGTGTTATCTTTTTCTTGAAAGGTACGATGGTATAGAGTGATGGTTTAAATTCCTGATCAATAAAACCATCGCTGACTTCCCTGGATTCCTTCAGGCTGGTTTCATTTCTGTTTCGAATTACATGAAGAAGCTTTTCAGTTGATGATATCTCATCTGTTTTTTTCAAATTCGCTCCGTTCCCGGGATGTTATTCTTTTCTTGCTTTGAACTCCTTCAGCATTTCATGGGGCACTACCCGGATCAGCTCTTCCAAGGTTGTTTGATTGAGCTTCATAATTCCATCATCCAGCATGGTTTTCATTCCCCCTTTCAGCGCAATCCGACGGATTTCATTTTCATTTTCCCCCCGATTCAAAGCAAGGGAAACATTCCGGTCCACAACGAAAATTTCAGAAATCAGTGTTCTGCCTTTGTACCCGGTAAACTTGCATTCTTCACACCCTTCACCGGTAAAAAAGGCCAGATGCTCCGGGAATTTGTCAAACAAAAGCGTCCATTCCTCTTTTTTGGGATTATATTCCTTTTTACATGCCTGGCAGGTTGTTCTCACAAGACGTTGCGCCAGGACGGCCATGAGGCTCGATGCCATCTGATTATGTTCGATCCCAAGGTCAAGAAGCCTTGTAATAGCACTCACCGCATCATTTGTATGAATCGTGCTGAGCAGAAGATGACCGGTCAACGCTGCATCAAAACCAATGCTCGCGGTTTCCTTATCCCGCATCTCTCCCACAAGAATGATGTCCGGATCAAAACGTAAAAAGGAGCGCAGCAGTTTCGCAAAGGTTAAATTGATCTTTGGCTTGATCTGGGTCTGCATGATGTCCGGGAAACTGTATTCAATCGGATCTTCTGCCGTGATAATCTTGATCCCGGGATTGTTGATATGCATCAAGGCTCCGTACAGTGTCGAGGTTTTCCCGCTGCCGGTTGGTCCGGAAACAAGCACCATTCCTGCTGAGCTTTTCAAGGTGTTTTTAAATGGTTCCAGAACATGGGACGAATGGTTAAGACGATCCAGTCCGACATCAGCCTTACGGGAATCAAGGATTCTCAGGGTAACATTTTCACCAATGATTGCCGGACATGTGGCCACCCGAAAATCCAGATCAAATCCCTGTTTTTTTTCCCGATCAAAATAGTTTACCCGGAACACACCATCCTGAGGCATCCTTCGCTCTGCAATATCAAGATTTGAGATCACCTTGATCCGGGAAATAATAGCACCGATCATGTCATTGATCCGTTCATCCAGCCAGGCAAGCTTGAGAGTCTGGAGAATACCGTCAATCCGATACCGGATTTTCGGCTTTTTCCGATTCTGTTCAATATGAATATCGCTGGCATTATTAATGATGCCATATTTGATAATGAAATTGACAACCTCTTCCGCCTCTATGGTGGTGGTTCCATAGATAGTACCGGACTTGGTATCCCGTGTATCGCCGGTATCTTCTCCGAGATCGATATCAATAAGACTGACGGTCTCTTTTCTTGAACGATCATCTTCCGCAGCTTTTGATGCTTTGATGGCAACCCCGTATAAGGTTTCAAAAAGCTCATCAAACTTTTCTTCGGAAACAAATATACATTTTAATTTCAGATGGGTGTACACGTAAGCGAGTTCATGAACGACAGCCAATCTTTCAGGAGAAGATACAGCCAGGGTAAGTGTATTTTCCTCAAGCATCAGAGGGATGATCATATTCTTTTTGGCATATCGATACCCGACAATATTAATCAGTTTCTCAATCTGATTGTCATAGACGACGAATCCGTCAAGCTTCCGGTAGGGGATATTGTATTGTTTGGATAATACCTGGTACAGTTGATCAACCGTAATAAACTTCTTCTGGACAAGTATTTTGCCCAGAGGATCTGTCCGGTGTGTCTGTTCTCGAAGAGCGATATTGAGGTTGACTTCGTTAATAAAATCCTGACGTAACAGTATTTCGCCAAATTTCTGATGCTTGCTGTATTTCTGAAGAATATAATTCAGATCATTTGTTGTAATGACCCCCATTTCACAAAGAATTTCACCGATACTCCGTTGTAGGGTCCTTCGATTCTGGATCTCGTCCAGATTTTTTTTGCTGATGATATTCAGCTTGTATGCAAGCTGATCTACTGAAAGTTTGCCATACTCCGGATGTTCTTTGAGTTTAGTAAACTGAACTTTTGTGAGATGCTTTTTTTTCAGCATGTATTCTTCAACAGGCAGACGGGCCATCGAAATTTCATCTTCCTGAATCTCCAGGGCTTTTTGAATCTGATCCTCCTGGACAAACCCTTCATTTTTCAGCAATTCCCCGACTTTCAAATTCACAGGTTGATTCTTTGGTTTAGTCATTTTTTTTCCTGTTATTTTTATTTCAGATTTTTGAAACACAGTAGACGAAAGCCGATGCCATGGCAAATAAAAACTCTCTTATCTGCCTAATATTTTTCTTAATTCAAAAGATTTTTTAATTCAAGGATAATTTCGATGAATTTATAAATAGTTCGCGAATAATCTACAGATTGAACATCACAAGTTGAACATCTGCCTCAGGAACCCAGCATCTTCTGGAATCCGGGAGTTCGATATGATACCAGCTTCCCCTTTTTTCAATCAAGGTAAATTCGGTTCCGGAATGAAGCGGTTCTTTAAAACTGCTCTCATAGGATACACTATCCCCTTTTCGGGCAATAACCTCATGATTGATAATAACCCCCGGATCTCTGTTATAATGATAAATCGTATCGATGATCAGTGAACCCAAAAACAGGAATGCAAACCCTGCTAAAAAAAGAATCAGCCAGCTTAAAAAAGATTTTGAAAAAAATAACCGAAAGCCAGCAAAAACCCAGAACAGAATAAAAAAAGCTGAAAAAAGAATCATCCGGGTATGAGAAGAAAGGTCATAATGCCAGAAAAACAGAATCTTTAAAACCTGCAATCTCTGGGGTTCCTCAATCCGGTCGATTCGCCGGGCTTTGGCAAAATGCAGATTCTGTCTCAGATTCAAATCATTGGGTATAAAAAGCGCTGCCCGTTTATAATTAAGGATCGCTCTTCCGATATCACCTATTTTAAAATAGGCATTCCCGATATTATAAAATATTTCCCCGTTCTGGATTCCCCCCTGCCAGACAATTTTTTCAAACCGCATTGCAGAATTTCGATAAAGCTGTTCTGCCTGATCCGGATCAGAAGCGGTCAGCTCATTGGCTTGTCGAAACATTTCCCGGGCCTGATGATAGAGTTCCATCACCTCGGCAGTGTCAAGCGGGGCAGCCTGCAGATGTCCTGCAAAGAGGGCGGCAAACAAAAACACACATAAGAATACAGACAATGTGGTCTTCAATTTCATTCTCCGGATTACAGATTTGTTGCGATTACTCATATCTTTCATATCCAAATTCTGGTTCATTCCGAGGGCAGGCACAGGGGCCTGCCCCATAAGCGCTAACTTAAATTGATTATTAGTCATTAACAATTGATTATTGATTATTGCTTTACCATTTGCATGTGGGAGGTATCTTGTCATGATACTTACGCTTTAATTAAAATTTTATTTCGCGGCTGGAAGGCCGCTCCCACATGAAACCCGAAAATTATAAAATAATCAATAATCAACAATTAATGGTTAATTGTTAAGTTAGCGCTTATAGAGGCCTGCCCCTACGAATTATACCATTTTGATCGAAAAATAGAATCAGGTCTGTTTTTCCAGACGCTTTGCAACAGAGATCGCAAATGACGCCAGCTCTTTGCTGCTGACACGCCCGGACGCTCCTGCGTAGCTCTCTGCCTCGCATTTCTCAAAAAAATCTTTGACCTGTTCCATTGTCTCAGTATCGATCCCTTTTTGTAAAAGCTTTTCCTTTGCATCGTTAAAGGTGATTGCTCCGCCCTGCATATGCAGCTTGTCTCCCAGATATTTCCGGAAAAGCTCCAGAATCCCGTCTGCCTGTAAATCTGTCCGGCTGAATTTTTGAACCGGCTTAAGCTGTTTTTCAAGTGCTGAAAATGCTTTCCTTGCACGCTGCCCCTGAGGGTCTGATTGATTTCTTTTCCGGACAGCCATCCCTACAGCCAGGATACAAAATACAAAGGGAGGAAATCCGATCATGCACAACCACAATGGTGATTTTACCCATTGTGCAAGGCCGATCCTCTTTTTCTCAAGAACGCCCAGATCTTCATAATTATAGGCAATGCCCGAACCCAAGGATTCCACACTGCTGCCGTTTGATTGTATGGGTGAAACAAGTCCCTCGGCATCCTGGGCGGTTACTACCTTTGCTTTTTTAACCGTTATGGGAATCGGCTCACTCTTTGCCACTTTATACTGTTTGCTTCCGGTGTCAAAATATGGAAGTTCAATGGCTGGTATCTGATCGATTCCAGGCCTGTTGGGCCGTATGGTCTGAGTAAAAACCTTTCCGTTGCCGGTCAATTCTCCGACGGCTCTCTCTTTTGGAATTTTAAAATCCGCCGCAAGATTTGCCTGCTGATCCAATGGAGGGAATTCCATATCTTCAAGATATTCCGGACCGCTGACAATCACCTTGAGTGTGATCGGATCACCCACATTTGCTTCTATGGGAGAAGCTGCAGTTGTAATTTTATATTTTCCAATATGCCCTGCAAAATTTTTCGGCTGTCCCTGAACCGGCAACTCGGATACAGATAGCGCAAGTGAATTGGAAGGTACGATCACTTTTTGATACACACTGCTTCGTCCCTTGATAAAAAAATCATCTTTGAAAAAGCCTGAAAAAAATTCATCTCCAAAAGGATTTTTCTGCTGCCGGTAGCCAGCAAGGGCTTCCGCAACACCGGTCGCTGGCTGAATCGAGATTTTCCCGGCTTTTTTCGGAATCATAATTTTCTCAAATGTCAACGCAGCATACTCTCTGCCATCCATCTGACCCTTTCCCATTTTCCCGATGGCCTCACTCTTGCCCAATGGTATACGGTAATACTGATTCCCATCTTTTGTATCAATCTTTGGATCAGCAAAATAAAACGCATCGCTTTCAAACAGGGGCATCATGACCTGAAGGCTCCGGACATCCTTACCCATATACCAGGTGAATTGAAGTGTAATCGGCTCTCCGACATAACAATCTGTTTTTGAAACTTTTATCCTGAGCTTGAAATCATCAGTCTCCACTGGTTTTTGAACATTGATGACAACCGGTCTGGTAGCTGTTGTTTCCCCTTCTGCATGAACCGTAATCTGCGGAATAACCAGGCTTCCGGACCTTGTAGGGGTAATCCTGTATGAAAAGACATGTCCGGTTTGAACGGTTTTGGAAACCTGTCCATTGATGATCTTGATGAAACTGTTGCTGTTCTGCTGCCCGCCCTGGTAATCAATGGTGCAACCTTCTACATTCGTTACATCCGGTTT
>PNOB01000200.1 GCA_013824585.1 Desulfobacterium sp.
ATGTTCTATTATCACGAGTCGGGCACTGCTTTGACTTCCGGCAGCAACTGCAAGCATTGCATTCATCTTCAACTTTTTCAGTTCACTTTCATGAATCACACGCACCTTGAGTTTTTCCTTTCTGGCAAGGTCAGCAATATCACTGGAAAACTGTTCTGGTTTTTTCTCATTCGAAGGGGTTGAAACCCAGTTTCTTGCTAAAATCGTTCCCTCACAGATTGTTTTGATGCGATCTGGAAGGAATCGATATTTTTTGACCAGATCAGGGGCTGTCAATACACTGATCTTTTCTAATGGATTGTTCTTTTTTTCTTTTTTATAGCGATCAAAAAGATGATTTCCAAGACAGGCCCCCTCAAACATGGCTTCAAGAATTATTCCGATCGGATGGTTCAAATTGTTATCATCCGGAGCTACAAACAGAATATTTGAAAAACCTTTTTGAATACACTTCTGGACACTGCTACCGACCAAACTTCGGAAACTCTCTGGGCTGATTTCCGAAAATTTACCCAACCCTAAAAAAATAACCCGTTTGGGCCTAACCTCAGATAAATTATAAAGTGTGACCTCATCTGACTTACATCCTTTAAATTCCTTCAGCTCTTTCGCCTCCTGGATCAAGGAGACAAACTCTTTTTTTGAATAGAGCATTTTATCTTCACATACAGGCAGTACGATCGCATCCGCTTTTACCTTGCTGAGACCAATTGAAATTAAGTTCAACACAATTTTTCTCCTTTCTGACGTATATAGCAATCTATCATATCCAATTTTTTTCAGATGCCCGGTTGATTTGTATTTTACCGGAATTATACGGCTGTCTCCATGTTGTGTCAAATAAACGATTTCATATTCACGGCATATAAACCAGAATGAATTTCCTTATTTTAAGATTCCTGTCTTGACGGACCGATTAGACTATCTTAATGTGGAAAAAACAAGTAGTTGACGAAAACTTCAACTTTTTTATCCCACATATACGAATCAAACAGAAACCAAAGTGACCCGGAAAGGAGGCTTCGGCTACTGCCGATCAATATTATGACTATAAATATTGTAAATAAAATTGACAATCTGGTAAAGGTTCAACGTGTTCTGGTGAGTGTGTCTGATAAAACCGATCTGGAACAGCTTATTCCAGGACTCCTTGAAATTAACCCTCAGATTCAATTTTTTTCAACAGGCGGTACGTTTTCAAAAATAAAAGAAATATTGGGAAATAAATGGGAATCCTCTTTAACACCGGTATCTGATTATACAGGCCAGCCGGAAACGCAAGGCGGCCTGGTTAAGACCCTTGATTTCAAAATCTATCTCGGACTGCTTACCGAAACCTACAACAATTCTCACCATGAGGATTTACAACGAACCAATGCGGTTCCCATTGATATGGTTGTTGTAAATCTCTACCCCTTCCAGCAGACCATTTCAAAACCAGATGTAACACCTGAAATGGCCCGCGGAAATATCGACATCGGTGGCCCGTGCATGATTCGAGCCTCAGCAAAAAATTTCTTGAGGGTCGCGTCTGTGGTAGATCCTTCTGATTATCTGCAGATACTTTCATGGTTGAAAGACAATAATGGATGCACCTCTCTGGACATACGCTATAAGCTTGCCTGTAAAGCTTTTGGACATACAGCAGAATACGATGCGACCATTACAGATTTTTTCAAGTCCATATCGTTTGATAAGGTTCGCAACTGCTACCGCCTTTAACGCTGTAGACCGAATTCTTTAACACCCAAAGGAGACCGAAATGACCGAAGATCTGAAACAGATGTATAAAACCATTATGGATGACCATTTCACTCCGGAAATGGAAATCAGCTTTATAGAAAATGGGTCAAGACAAACTCTTTTCTACGAAAAGGTTGCCTGGACCATCGATAATGTCAAAAAAGGACTCCGTTATGGTGAAAACCCAGGACAGGAAGCCGCATTATACAAACTGGTGAATGGCAACCTGGTATTGGGGCAGACAGAGACCATTTCTCCGGGACAATATCTGGCCTCGGATATCGAATTGCTTCAATCCGGAAAACACCCTGGAAAAACGAATCTGACAGATGCGGACAATGCATTGAATATTTTGAGATATTTCAAGGACAATCCCACTGTAGTAATCGTAAAGCATAATAATCCCTGTGGTGTTGCCAGATCAAACACCTTGGCGGATGCTTATCAAAAAGCCTATATGGCCGACAGGGTGGCTGCTTTTGGAGGCTGTATTGCATTAAATCGTGCTGTTGATAAAGAGACCGCCACTGGTATAGCTTCTCAGTATGCAGAGGTCGTTGTAGCCCCTGATTTTGAAGATGGCGTCCTTACAATTCTTGGCCAAAGAAAAAATCTCCGGGTTATACGCATTGGGAACATCCACAGACTTCATGATTTTATTGGTAAACGCTTCGTTGAATTCAAAAGTCTGATTGACGGAGGCTTGATTGCTCAATGGTCCTTTGTTCCAAAAGCCAAAACAAAGGAAGATGTTAAATTGGCTGAGTGTGAATTTCAAGGCAAGGTATACAAAATCAATCGAGTGCCAAGCGATCAGGAGTATAATGATTTACTGTTTGGGTGGCTTGTTGAATCCGGAATTACATCCAACTCTGTAATCTATGTAAAAAATGGCGTTACCGTTGGCATCGGGACCGGAGAGCAGGACCGGGTTGGTGTTGCGGAAATCGCCAGAGATAAGGCATACCGAAAACTGGCTGATCGATATTCCTGGGAAACGTTCAAAATAGCTTACAGCAACCTTAAAGACCCTGATCAGCGAAAAGAAATCGATAACAAAGTTGCTTATGAAAAAGGAGGACTTATTGGAGCAAGCATGGTCAGTGATGCATTCTTTCCATTTCGGGATGGAATTGATATCGGTTTGAGGGAAGGCGTTCTTTCTGTAATCCAGCCCGGTGGCTCTTTAAATGACTATCAATCCATCGAGGCCTGCAACGAGGTGGGGGCTACAATGGTCCTGACCGGACAAAGGAGTTTTAAACATTAAATCGGAATATAAAATGGAAATCAGGAAAAAAATGAAAAATTGCGTGATGAAACTAAAATTTTATGATATCATCTAAACGGTAGCGAAATGAAACCACAAACATGTTGATAAATTCTTACCTTTGATCTGAATTCGGCATTAAATATCAAACAAATAGCTTTACGTGTCTTTATTGATTCCTTTTTACAATACAATATTGAAAACTGAATGCTTTGGAATGATTGCCACCTGGTTTTCAATTCTTAAATAATTAATTTTTAATTCAAAATATCTGATTAAACTATCCTTCTGAGGATTCATGCATAAAGATATAAAAAGCAATCTGGGACAAAATATCAATGGTCATATTTTGTTTGTGGATGATGAAGAGAATATTCTTGAAATTGCCGTCGAATTTTTTCAACACAAGGGGTACAGTATTATAACAGCAAGTAATGGTGTTGAAGCCCTGAATTTATTAAGTACAGAAAAAATAATATGTTGTTTTACGGATATAAACATGCCTGAAATGGATGGGTTACAACTTGCAGAGGAAATCAGAAAAATTGATAATACAATACCTGTTATTGTCATGACCGGATATCCATCTCTTGAAAACTCTATCCGGACCCTGAAAAATGGAGTTGTTGACTTTTTGATCAAGCCTGTAAACTTAAATCAGATGGAAGTATGTGTTCAACGCGTTCTCCGGGAAAGACAACTTTTCATTAAAAATATCCTTTTGTCCAAAGAAGTTGAGGGAAAAGAACGGCTTGAAAAACTCAATAAAGAACTCGTATACAAGCTTGAAGAACTCCAAAATTTAAATAAAATCATGACAGACCTGTCGGTGATAAACAATACAACAGATATCTTCAAGCTTATTGTTGAAATAACGATTGAGCTTACAAAAGCAGATGAATCAAAATTTTTTGTCATCAATGAGTCTGAAAATCTTCCCTTTAAAGTAAGTTCTTCCTTTTCCGATTCATATCTCCAATTATTATCCCAAAAACAGATGGAGATACCTCAGAAAGAAGGCAGCCGTTTTCAGCAGGTGATCATTGAAACCGTTGCCGATGAAATCCCGCTTCTTGTTTCTGAAAATAAAAATACTGATGCCAGTATTGCTGACCATCTTTCATTCATGATTGTTCCATTAAAAATACAGGAAAAGGTTTTTGGCGTTCTTACCGCTTCCATAAAAACAGGGAATAAGCGTTTTACAGAAAGAGAACTATATTATCTGTCTTTTATGACCCAAAGAGCTGCATCTGCCATTGAGAATCTTGCATTGTATGAACATATCAATCGTGGCTTGATGACTACCTTAAAAGCCTTTGTGAAAGCAATTGAGGCAAGAGACCCCTATACAAAGGAGCATTCAAACCGGGTGACGGAGATTGCAATTGCTATCGGGAAAAAAATAGGTTGCAGTGATGAAGAAATTGACATTCTAAAAATTTCCGGTCCACTGCATGACATTGGGAAGATTGGAATTCGTGATGAAATACTGTTAAAACCCGGAAGACTCACGGAAGACGAATTTAAAAAAATTATGGAACACCCGGATATCGGGGCCGATATTATCGGGCAGTTGGGAATGTGGGATGAACATCAAGAGATTATTCGTCATCATCACGAACGGTTTGACGGAACAGGATATCCCTCAAAATTAAAAAAAGAAGAGATCCCCCGTTTAGCACGAATCGTTTCGGTTGCCGACTCATACGATGCAATGGCATCTGATCGTGCGTATCGGAAAAAAATGGACCCCGATAAAATTTTGGCAATTCTTTCCGATTGCAGTGGCACACAATTTGATCCAGAATACGTTGATGCTTTCCTGGCTCTTTTCAAAGAGGGAAAGATAAATTGATTTGAATATTTACAGATTAAAATTCAAATGATATACTGATTATAATAAAATACTCATTGCCTGTCTTCCAAATGAGCAACGACTATCAACATTAAGAATGTCATCTCTGTATCTATTGTAATTATCCTATGACTATCAAGGATTGGCTGGAAAAAAGAAATAATGTTCGGGCGGCAATTTCTACAAAAGTCACGATAAAGCTGATTGATAATGATATTGCTCATGATTTATTGCTTCCGAAAAAACCGGTTTCTCAGGCAACCAATAGAGCAGCATCCGGAAAAGATTTACCAAAGAAAGGGGGTTCGAACAATAACTCCTTAATAATGCCTGATTTTCCTTTTTCATCTGATAATACAATGAATCCGATGCTCTCTTATCTAATTGATTCTATCTTTCTGTTGAATGACAAACTGGATAAGATTATTGATTTACTGGAAGACAACAAAGGAGAGACCCAAATAACAGTTAAAGAAACGGTTAATATCAGTGGCACGGGTATGAAAATGATTTTATATGATTCTGTTGAAAAAGGACAAATTCTTAACATATCATTAAATTTACCTGGATTTCCATTGAGTGGTTTTAGCACCTATGGTGAGGTTGTCCATAAAAGAGTAGTTCAAAAAAAGGACAAGCCTCTTTATGAGATAGGAGTTAAATTTATCAATATCCTTGAAAAAGAAAGAGATCTCCTGATTGCTTACGCTTTTTCTCAAGAACGGCAAAAAATCAGACAACTGAAAAAGGATATCATATAACGATCCTATGCTCCTTTCAGGAACAGATTCATATGATATTTGTAAAACATAATATCCAGCTAACGCAAGTCTTACCAAGGCACAGTTCATTGTCATAGAATCGATACCGCATTATAGGGAGAAACCTTGCCATGACAGAGGCCGACATTGATCGAAGAAAAAAGCTCAGGGTAGATTTTAAAACCAATATCATTTTGAAAACAGATCAATCTGAAATCCATATTGAGGGCAGTTCAAAGGACTTGAGCCTCAAAGGAATGTTTGTTCACACTCAGGAGGAGACTGCCATTGGTACAAAATGCCAGGTTGAAGTAAATCTCACGGGCATGACGGAACCGCTCTCACTATACATGCAGGGAAAAATCATCCGAAAAGATCTCAATGGTATTGCCGTTGAATTTGACTCCATGGACTTGGATAGTTATACACATCTGAAAAACCTGGTTCGGTATAATACAGCAGATCCTGATGATGTTCATTAAAAAATAATAAGTACGTACAGATCCATTTCTTCTCGGACGATAACATTCAACATACAAAAAAAATTTTCCATATATATTCGATAACAACCAATTGAATCCAGGGAGGCCAGATAATGGACGCAAGTCTGATCAATCCATTTATTAATGCGACAATAAACGTCCTTGAAACAATGGCATTTATCAAGTGTAAAGCAGAAAAACCTTATCTGAAAAAAGATGATGTGGCAAAGGGCGATGTCACAGGCATTATTGGAATTACCGGAGAATCAAATGGAACAATTGCCGTAACCTTTGAAGAAGTAACCATTTTGAAAATTGTATCAAACATGTTCGGGGAAGAGATGAAGCAATTGAACAGCGAAGTTGCAGATGCTGTTGGTGAACTTACCAACATGATATCCGGTCAGGCAAGAAGGGAGTTGGAGGAGAACGGAAAAGTTTTTGAGGCCGCCATTCCTTCTGTCGTCTCTGGGAAAAATCACCAGATTACCCATTATACAGATGGCCCCAAAATTGCCATTCCATTTCTAACAGATGGAGGTCGGTTCACAATAGAAGTGTGCCTTGAAAATTAACGGTCAGAAAGTCAGCTCCATGGCAAACAGTACTTTCAATAAAGGCACATAAATTGAGTCAATAATATATGTTTTCCATATTTCCCATAAGATGAATAATCTTAAGAAAAAGCAGTGCTGAGTATTTTTCTATATTCATCAGAATGAAAGGAGAAAAAACCAGATGGATCGATCTATCAAGATTCTGATTGTTGATGATTTCGCAACCATGCGTCGAATTCTCAAGAATATCTTAAAACAACTGGGGTTTGTAAATATCACAGAAGCTGACGATGGTACCACAGCACTTGAACAACTGAAAAGCGGTCACTTTGACCTGATCATCTCAGACTGGAATATGCCGAAAATGACAGGGCTTGAACTTCTCAAAACCGTTCGCGGAATGAATGATATAAAAAGCATACCGTTCTTAATGGTTACAGCAGAAGCTCAAAAACAGAATGTAATTAGCGCAGTGCAGGCTGGTGTATCCAATTACGTTGTCAAACCATTTACCGCTGAACAGATATCGGATAAGTTAGAAAAAATATTGAAATGATATCCCATGCTGGTAACAAAGATTTCAGGTCTCAGGCATTTATCGGAAACAGCCCTGAAATTCTGAATATATTGAACATCGTAGATAAAGTGGCAGATGAAGATGCGACCATTCTCATAACCGGTGAAAGTGGAACAGGAAAAGAGTTAATCGCCAGAGAGGTTCATAAAAAAAGCAGCAGACGATCAGAACCACTCATCACTGTTAATTGCGGAGCGATCCCTTTTGAGCTGTTGGAAAGTGAACTATTTGGGCATGAAAAGGGAGCGTTTACAGGAGCACATCGTGAACGAATCGGTCGTTTTGAATTGGCAGATAACGGAACGATGTTTCTCGATGAAATTGGTGATGTTAGTCCTGAAATTCAAGTCAAACTGCTCCGGGTATTACAAGAACACAGCTTCGAACGAATTGGCAGCACCCAAACAATTTCTGTCAATATCAGAATCATTGCAGCCACAAATAAAAATCTTGATCACTCCATCGCAGAAGGAAAGTTCCGTGAAGATCTTTTCTATCGATTAAGTGTGATACCAATCAAAATGCCTCCTCTTCGTGATCGGAAATCAGACATCCCACTTTTAGTGAACTATTTCCTCGAAA
>PNOB01000201.1 GCA_013824585.1 Desulfobacterium sp.
TAATATCCCATGTTCATCAAATCAAGGACAAGCCCAGTGGCGGATATGTCATGGGGTAAAAGTATCGTCTTTTTGGTACTGATCACTCCGAAAATAACGATAAAACAGAATCTGAAAATCAAAACCTTTGTTGGAACCGGTGAGAATGCTTTGTATATTCAGATTTGGACAGCAACGGTTTACTATGGCAACCTGATTCCGGAAAAAACGAATTTTGGATTATAACGTATTGAATTATTTATAACTGATTTGAAAAAAAAGGTTGATTTTGGACAATAGTGATAAAAATACATCCGGTGTGGGTCGGTAAATCCGTTTCAATCTGTTCCCAACCGCCAATGGGTGTTCAATATACCGAAACGGCTTTGAATCTATTTCATATATGTTCTTCTACAGACCATTTTTTGCTGATCCGGTTTGTTTGCTTTTTTCCCCTTGCTGGGCAGAGCCATCAACACTTTGATAATAAGCGATGATTCCCGATCACCTTGAATCCAACACTTTTCGCACCAATGCCGCCAATTCCAACTGAGCAATTGGTTTTATCAAGAACCCCTTGACACCCGAAACCTCCGAACTCAGCTTATTGAATTTTTCATTATATCCGGTACATAAAATCACGGGAAGACCTGGCTTGACGGCAATCAATTCCCTGGCAAGCTGATCGCCGGTCATTTTTGGCATCATCATATCGCTGATCACCAGATCAAAAGCGTTCGGATCGGTCTTGAAAGTCTGCAACGCTTCCATACTGTCAGATTGCTCTTTCACTTGATAACCAAACCTTTCAAGCATTTGCTTCACAACTTGGACAACCGGCTCCTCATCATCGACCAACAGAATTCTTTCGACGCCCCCTTTATTAACAACCGCCTTTTCAGTGAATACAGCCGCCTCGACATTCTCTAAAAGCGGCAAATAGATATTGAATGTACTGCCTTTGCCGACCTCGCTGGTCACCCGGATAACCCCGCCGTGTTCCTTGACGATGCCGAAAACCACAGAAAGGCCGAGACCGGTTCCTTTGCCTTGTTCCTTGGTGGTGAAATAAGGCTCGAAAATTTTTTCCATTACCTCCGGTGAGATCCCATGCCCGGTGTCTGAAACCGACAGCAGCGCGTACTTTCCGGGTGCGAGGGTGGTATCCGCTAAATCATCACCGGTTAAAATTGTCTGCTGTAACTGAATGGATATTATTCCACCGGTATTTTCCACGGCATGGAATGCATTGGTGATCAGATTCATTGCGATCTGATGCAAATTGGTGAGATCCGCCATGACCAGTCCGCAATCTTTTTGAATGGATTGGGTGATTTCAATATTGGACGGAATCGTTGCGCGCGCCAGTTTGAGGGCCTCTTTCAGAATAATCTGAATTCTGACCGGCATCTTTTTATGTTCTTTTTGGCGGCTGAAGGACAGAATTTGACTCACCAGATTGCCGGCCCGCTCGCCGGCCTTATGGATTAAAACCACTTTATTATATTCAGGACTACCGGCCGGCAAATCTTCCATCAGCAACTGGGACATGCCCATGATGGAGAATAAAATATTATTGAAATCATGAGCAATACCTCCGGCAAGGGTTCCGATGGCCTCCATCTTTTGCGCCTGGATCATCTGTTTTTCAAGATTGAGTTCCTTGGTGATGTCGCGCATGATCCACACGAAATTGGCAATATGGCCTTTCTGGTCTTTTACCGGCGATATGGAGTATTCGGCGGTGTACGGAATGCCGTCCTTGCGTTTTTCGATCAAGCGCCCTGCCCAGCGATTGCCGGAAAGAAGAGTGTCCCAAAGATTCTGATAGAACGCTTCATCTTGCTGGTCGCTTTTCAGAATGCGCAGCGTCAGCCCAACGACCTCATCAAAGCGATAACCGGTGATCTGCTCAAAGGCCGGATTGGCAAATGTAATCCAACCGTCCGGGAGAGTGACGACAATAGCCTCACTTGTCTGCCGTACCGCTTCAGCCAGTTTTTTTAACTCCTGCTCGACCTTCTTGCGCTCGGCGATCTCGCATTCGAGCCTCTTGACTTGAGTCAAGGAGAGGTGGGTGTGCACCCTCGCCACCACCTCTTCGGTCTGGAATGGTTTGGTGATATAGTCGACCCCACCTTCACAAAAAGCCTGAACCTTCTGTTCCGTCATGCCCAGAGCACTGATGAAGATCACCGGAATCGTCCGCAAAACAGGGTCGGCCTTTAGCCGCCGACAGACCTCGTAGCCGTCGATGCCCGGCATCATGATGTCCAGCAGGATGAGGTCGGGGGGCGGGGTTGCCATGGCAATATCCAAGGCCTGAAGGCCGTTGGTGGCGATCAGCACTTCATGCCCTTCCAACTCCAGCATGTCACCCAGCACCTGCAGGTTCTCCGGTGTGTCGTCAACAATCAGGATAACGTGTCGTTCAGTCATAATCAGCCTCTTTGTATTTTATTGGTATCGTTAAGCTTTTTCAACACCTCTATATCATACCGTGCGGCCTTTTCCAGTATCCAGGCCGAAAGAACAGGATCGATCTCTTTTGCCTCTTCCCCGAGCTTGCGAATGCGAGTGATGTTATTCCGGGCCAGCTCCTGCCGGAACACCTCACGCCATTCAGAAGACATTTTTTCAAGAGTCGGTGCCACAGCTTTTTGCTGTATGGCAGACGGCTCTTCACGCGCTTCGGTCACAAACAACACCCCGGCATGCCGGGTCAGCACATCGAATAACTCCTGTTCCCGGAACGGCTTGCGGAGAGAGGCGTTCACTTCGTCGTTGAAGAGCTGCTGCTTCTCCGCTTCAAAGGTGCTGGCGCTGATACCGATGATGGCCAGAGAATCCTTTGCAAAGCTTTTACGCAAAATTCGGGTCGCCTCGATTCCGTCCATGCCGGGCATGACTCGATCCATCAGAATAATGCGCGGCGTCATAGCTTGAGCTTTCTTGATGGCTTCTACGCCATCTGAAGCCTCGTCAATGACAAAGCCGAGCGGCGCCAGCATCTCCCGTAAAAGCTCACGGTTGGTCTTCACATCATCAACCACCAGGACACGGATCTCTCCCTGGCCTGGGACAAGACCGACAACCCGGCGAGGAATTTCTATCGTTTTCGGCACCGCCTCAGACTGCGGCGCCGAAAACTCGAAGCGGAAGCAGCTCCCTTTGCCAACATTGCTTTCTACGGTTATCTCTCCACCAATCAGGTGGGCATACTCCCGGCTGATGGCCAAGCCGAGTCCGGTGCCACCGGCGGCCTGTTCGCCGCTCTTGGTTCGTTCAAAGGGACTGAAGAGCTTTTCCTGTTCTTCCGGACTGATGCCGATGCCGCTGTCCAGAACCTCTATGACGATCCAGTCATTTCCAGCAGTGAAAGCCCGCAGGAGAATAGAACCTTGCCTGGTGTACTTGACTGCATTTCCCAGCAGGTTGATCAGTATCTGGCGCAACTTCCCCATATCAGCCATAATGTAGCGGGCAAGGTCCGGGGCTGCCTCTCGAGTCAAGCTCAATCCCTTCGCTTCAGCCCGTATACGGAACATGACCGCCAGCTCGTCCAACAGGTTGTATAGATCGACGCACTCAGTATGCACCTCAATCCGTCCAGCTTCAATGCTGGAGATCTCCAGGATATCGTTGATGATGGAGAGTAGGTGCTCACCGCTCTTCATAATGGTAGCAACCTTCTCCCGGGCTAAAATCGACAGAGAGGGATCACGTTCCAAGAGTTGCGAGAAGCCGAGCACTGCGTTCATCGGCGTTCTGATCTCGTGGCTCATGTTGGCCAGGAACATGCTTTTGGCCTGGTTGGCGCTATCTGCAGCATTACGGGCCAGAAGGAGTTCAGCGGTACGCTCATTCACCAAGGCTTCAAGATGTTCACGATACCGTACCAATTCTTCCGTTGTGGCGATGAGCTCTTGGCGTGAAGTCAATAGTCGCGTCTGCATCTCTTTCAAAGCTTTCACCAGAGTGCCGAAGTCATCCTGATATTGGTAATGTATTTTTCCCAGTGTCGTTTCTTCCGTGTCAAAATTGAACTGTGATACGGTATGGGCCAGATTCTTCAGAGGTTCGCCAAGCTGACGAGTAATCAACAGATACAGGATCAACCAGAGTCCTAAAGCCTGAATGATGGAATTGAAAAAAATGGTCGTAAACTTGGACTTGATGCGCTGCAAGGTTTCGGATCCATTTGAATAGAGTGATAATGAGCCCAGAATTTTCTGGGTTCCCTCGGGGGTGACGATTTTAAGAGGAATGCTTTCATAATTGCAAAGTGAAAAGAATCCGTGACCGAAGGACTCATCGGATCGGGGCACATAACCTTCAGTGAACAAGTATTTGCCATAATCAGATTCAATTTTTACACCTGTGACGCCTGCGGTTTGAATGAGTCCTTTCAACTGTGCCTGGATAAGTCCTTGATCAAGATTCCATACAGAATTCGTGATGCCGGGGGCAAATGATCTACTGGTTGTGGTTAGCGTTTTCAAGGTACTCTGATTGATGGCTGAATATTCAATAGTCAATTGAACTGCTGTGACGAGTAAGGCCATCAACAGGTACCAGCCGAATAACCTTTTAATAAGTCGAGTTGCCAATGATTTAGAATGATTCACTACTTTTCTTCCTCAGGGATTATGCCGATGCCGTTATCCTGGACTTTGATGGCAATCCGGTCGATACCAACAGAAAAGACTCACAGAGGGATGGAATAGGCTTTGGTGAACTTGACCGCATTACTCAGCCGGTTGATCAGCATTTGGCGCATCTTGCCGAGATTGCCCAATGGGAACCTTCGCGCAGAGCAGTTGCAATCATTTCTCCGGCCTTTTAAACAGAAGCACGAGCGTCCGACTGTAATTCCAGCGACAAATCCTAAAACCCTTTCAAGTTTATTTCATCATCATCTTACAATCTGAACATATTCACGGTTGTTTGGTTTTCCGAAGCGAATGACCAGAAGGACGGTTTCAAAATCATTAAAAAGGATACAACATTGCTTTTTTTGATAGATATCTGAGTATAAACGGAGGGTGCTTTTATGTCAAGAATATTGTGAATACAACTTGTTGGACTATTAATTCCACCGCATCCGCAAGTAAACAATCGATTTGTTAGCATTCTTTGGTATTTCACCCTCTGTATGCGCACATGGGAAAAAACTTTTCGTGATTGCAGTCAAATATAATGATGATATAATGATTCAAATAAAGGGATGTCCTATCCTTTTAATCGCTTGAAATTACAATATTTACCATAAAATCACACAACGGTAAAGGAAGGTTGAATATGGAAATTACAGTTAATTTTAAAAATATTAAATCATCCGATAATTTAAGAGATTATGTTGAAAAGAAACTGAACAGGGTCGATAAGCTGTTCGATAAGCCCACAGAGGCACGCGTGGTTTTTTCCAAAGAAAAAGACATTCGTATTGTCGAGATTAATCTTATCAGCAGCAAATTAAATATTCATGTAAAAGAGACCGGTGGAAATATGCGGCCAACGATTGATCTGGCAGTAGAGAAATTAAAAAATCAGTTAAAAAAATTCAGGGAAAAGATTTACAACCATCGGACACAGCGTAAACCACGGGAAGAAGTTGTTGAGAATGAAATTGTCGAGGAATAGATGCATTCCGGAATTTGGAGGGTATAAATAGTTGATTACGTGGTGGTCCCCAAAATTTGGATAATGTGTTAAGCTATAAGTCATTTCGAAATGTAAGAAGCTCATATGAGCACTCTGCGCTTGGAAATGAAGATCTGGATTTTTTTTAAAACCATTCTCTGAGATCGGTAAACCATAGATCCCTATTAATTGAACTGCCCATCTTTGATCAATAACAAACCATAATGACTGTTCGTGATGGATATGACAAATAAACGAAAAATTACAATCGGGTATATATTTTTTTTCATCCTGTTTTCCGTGGATTCCTGGAGAATTTTGATGGGTATCCTGATCAGCGCCGCTCTTGCTCCGCAACTGATAAAAACCAATCCATTGTCCAATTCCGGTGAAGTGATGCTGTATATTATGCTTACCGCAATCGGATGGGCCATCACCTCCTACCCTGCAACCCGGATTGCTCTATTTTTACGAAAATGGATTCTGAAAGGAAAAGAATAGACATTCGAAAAGACCAGAATACCGGTTGTTTGGATCATGGATGCGGCTGCTTTGTCAGGATGGGGTTCATACGTAAAACCGCTTGTGATCTTTGGAAAAATTTTATACAGATACGATATTCTGGGTATCCGGGAAATCATCCTTACATCTTTGTGACGATTCATACCAGGAGGCATGCCATGAAACCGTTAGACTGTTTTGACAAGAAAAATTTTTGTCCGGGAAGGCGTCATTTTTTGAAAACCGCAGGAGTTGCCGGCGCAGGTCTTATGGGTATGGGAATAACGGGGTGTGCAGGGAACAAGATACAGACAACCCATATATCGCCCCCATTGAATTCCGGAAAAACAGACCGCATCACCATTCAGGCATTGCCCAAGGGCGCTGGAGATCCGGAAACGATACAGGCGGTTCAGCGTGTTGCCGAAGCAGCAACTGATTTTTCCTGGTTGTCCAAAGGGGATGTTGTATTTCTGAAGACCGTGGCAAACTCACCCAATCTTTATCCGGCAACCACTTCTCCTCTTGCCATTCGCGGAATGACCCTGCTGCTCCTGGGAAAAGGCGCCGGGAAGGTCATTGTCGGTGATAAATCCGGTGTGATGACCGTGTACCATGAAAAGGATGACCAGGATGGCTCAAGCCGGGAGGTCATGAAGACCGTGGGACATCATGATGCGGCTGTCAACTCCGGAGCATCGGTTCATTATTTTGAAGAAGCCGGATATGACGAGTATTCCGGTTTCCGTACCGTGAACAACAGTCACTGGAAAGGCGAACTGATTCTTCCCAATATTCTGAATTCAGTCGATCATGTCATACTGCTTCCCAGGGTCAGCCGGCATATGCTTGCCGGAACCACACTGGGATTAAAGGCGGCTGTAGGTTGGCTGCGGGATGACAGCCGGCTGGAGATGCACCGGGATGCGAAAAGCTTTTTTGAAAAAATTGCGGAAATCAATGATACAACTGTGTTACGCCAGAAACTGAGACTGACCCTTTCTGTCGCAACCAAGGTGCTTTCCACCAAAGGGCCGGATGAGGGATATGTTTCAGAACCGGAAACCGGTCTGGTGTTTGCATCAGAATCGCTGCTGGCACATGATATGGCTGCACTGGGATGGCTGATGTGGAATCGTGAATTTGAAACGCCGGAAAGCGAACTTTCCGGGCTTAATGATCCGTATACATGGATTCCTTCGACCGTGAACCGGGGATTTGTCTGGCACATCTGGGGTACACGGCAGTGGTACAACTCAGAATCCTATGATCCGGTGACCATCAGTTCCGTGAGAACCGATCCGGTGATCTGCCATGCTGCAAATCTGTGGGGCGGACTTCCGAATCTGGAGTTTGAGGATGTGAACGGGAAACTGCCTGAGAAAATAAAGGGGTATATTGCCCGGAAGGCAATTGCATGAAAACCGTTTTTCCAACAGAATGAAAATTCTGACGGCATGGAGCAGGTTGTGTGTCTGCTCCATGCCTGTTTTTACTGATCCTATTTCTTCTGCTAACCAATTTCAAATATCGGTATAATCCGGTTTGAGTCCGATATAGTAGCGGTTATTCCATTGACCGACGCATATTGTATCCTTCGGTACCCAACAATCAA
>PNOB01000202.1 GCA_013824585.1 Desulfobacterium sp.
TGATATTTTAGCTGCCTATATTGTCAGGATAAAACCGTACATTGTTCATTGAAATACCCCCGTTCCCTAATTTTCAAGAAGTTATCATTCCGGAAAAGCACTGCTCAGAAAAAATCAGTTATGATAAATCCATTGATTCTGCTTTCAATCTGGATTATAACAAATACAAGATACTGAAATGGATCAACCGGATTCGATAATTCAACCATTACTTATAAAAAAATATCAAAAAACGCATCTGAATGCCCACTCTGGAGCTTAAAAATCTGGAAAAATCGTATCATGGAAGACGTGTTGTTGATTCCGTAAGCATTGAGGTGAACAGTTCAGATGTTGTGGGTCTGTTAGGACCTAATGGGGCCGGAAAAACAACCACATTTTACATGGCTGTTGGAATGATCAGGGCTGATAGAGGTAATGTTTTCATCAACCAGGAAGATATCACGGATTTTCCGATGTACCGGAGAGCAAGAAGAGGAATCGGGTATCTTCCACAGGAAGTATCAATCTTTAAAAAATTGACCGTCAAAGAAAATGTTATGGCCATCCTTGAAATTCTCCCCATATCGGATTCTGAGAGAGAAATGCGAGCAAACACCCTGCTTGAGGACTTGGGCATTAAACACCTCTCAGACAATTATGCAAGTGTTCTATCCGGAGGAGAAAGGCGGCGACTTGAAATCACAAGGGTATTGGCTACAAAACCTTCATTTATTCTGTTGGATGAACCTTTTGCCGGTATTGACCCGCTTGCGATTATTGATATCCAAAAAATTATCAGACAGTTAACAAAACTCGGAATCGGTATTTTGATATCCGATCACAATGTTAGAGAAACCCTTGGTGTTTGTGACAAGGCATTTATTCTGAATAACGGCAAAGTAATCGAATCCGGCAATCCGGAAAAAATTGCTTCCAGCGAAACCGCCCGAAAAATTTATCTGGGAGAGGAGTTTAAACTTTACTAAAGCATGGCACTTGAATTACGACAACAACTCAAATTGACCCAACAGCTGATCATGACTCCCCAGCTGCAAATGGCGATCAAACTGCTCCAATTGTCCAGGCTTGAAATGGTGGATATGATCAGCCAGGAACTGGAAAACAACCCTGCACTTGAAGAATTTCAGGATGCCGCTGATGACAATATTGCCCAAAAACAAACGGAAATTTCAGAACCCGAAATTGATACAACTGTATTGAAAGAAGTCCGTGTTGAGGAAAATATCCAGAATGATATTGATTGGAGCAACTACCTCGATGAATACAATACGCCAGGCAGAACCAATTATGAAACCGAAAAAAGAGATGCCCCTGTCTATGAAACATTTATTGCAGGCAAGAAGTCTTTAAAGGACCATTTGCTATGGCAACTATTGATGATATTACCATCCGATCTCGAAGAAAAAATCGGAAGTCTGATTATCGGGAACCTGAATCGCGATGGGTATCTTGAAATCAGTGTCGAAGAGATTGCCGAAACAAGCGGTCAAGCAGTCCAAATTGTTGAGTATATACTTAAAACACTGCAAACATTTGATCCAATCGGTGTTTGTGCGAGAGATCTGAAAGAGTGCCTGCTGATCCAGGCAGAGCATTTTGGACTGGCTGATTCGATTGTCGTTGAAATTATAAAAAACCATATTAAGCATCTTGAAAATAAAAACTATAAAGCAATCTGCAAGGCGCTCAAAATATCGATTAAAGAAGTTGTCACTGCTGTAAATATTATCCGAATGCTGGAACCCAAACCAGGACGCGAATACTCTGATGATGAACCACAGTACATCAGTCCGGATATCTATGTGTATAAATATGAAGATGAATTCATCATTATGCTCAATGATGATGGAATGCCCAAACTGCGGATCAACCCCTATTACAAAAAAGCAGTCAGTCGGGGTGAAAAAATCGAAAGCAAAACAAGAGATTATCTCCAGGATAAAATGCGCTCAGCTGCCTGGTTGATCAGAAGTATCCATCAGCGGCAAAAAACCATTTATAAAGTGATGGGGAGTATTTTGAAATTTCAGAAAGATTTTTTTGAAAAAGGCATCTCTCACCTGAAACCCATGGTTCTGAGGGATGTTGCTCAGGATATTGAGATGCATGAGTCAACCATAAGCCGCGTTACAACCAATAAATATGCCTATACTCCACAGGGGATATTTGAGCTGAAGTATTTCTTCAATAGTTCAATCAACCGTTTACACGGTGAAGCAATTGCTTCCACCAGTGTGCAGGATAAAATACGAAAAATTATTGAAACAGAGGATGCTAGAAGACCTTACAGCGATGATAAAATTGCAAAATTATTAAAGGAGGCGAATATCGACATTGCAAGAAGAACAGTTGCCAAGTACCGAGAATTGTTAGGAGTATTATCTTCCAATAAACGCAAACAGTATTAGGGAGGTACTATGCAGACATCTGTAACCTTTAAGAACATTGACTCTTCTGATCACCTTAAATCTTTTATTCAGGATAAGCTTAACAGATTAGACAAACTCCTTGATAACCCGGCTGAAGCAAACGTTGTGCTTTCAGTTGAAAAATTCCGTCATATTGCAGAAATCAGTCTGATTGGAGACAGACTGAACATTGTTGGAAAAGAAGAAACAATCGATATGTACTCAGCAATCGATATGGTGCTGGATAAATTGGAAACCCAGTTGAAAAAAAACAAACAAAAAATGAAAAAAAGAAGATCCGTATCCAGAAAAAAAAATAAAGGGTTTGACGCCCCCCCAGACATTCCATACCTGGAGGAAGACATACCCCGCCAGATAAAAGTACGAAATATTGAATATAAACCAATGGATGTTGAAGAGGCCATTATGCAGATGGATCTGGTTGATGACCATTTTTTTGTTTTTACAAATGCACGGACAGATCGGGTGAACGTACTTTATCGTCGCTCAGACGGAGATTATGGGCTGATTCAGCCGAGTCGGATCTAATTCCGGATATGGGTGTTGGTGATAATTCATGAAAATTCTTGAAGTTTTACATAAAGAAACCATTTTAACAGATCTGAAGTCAACAGATAAAAAAGGGGTTCTGGCAGAGCTTGTCGTGCCTGTGGCGAAGATGACAGGAATTGATCGTGAAAAACTGATTCGAATCCTTATGGAAAGAGAGAGATTGGGAAGTACCGGCATTGATGGAGGAATTGGCATTCCTCATGGTAAACTCAAAGAGCTCAATTCACCTGTTATTGGTTTTGGATTGAGCAAAAAAGGAGTTAATTTTGAGTCCATGGACGGAAGGCCGACCCACATTTTTTTTTTACTGTGTACCCCTGAAAACTCTACCGGGCTACACTTGAAACTGCTGGCGCGAATTTCCCGTTTATTAAAAAACGAAGGACTCAAGAAAAAACTAAAAACGATCTCAACAAAAGAAGAGGTTATATCAATCATTGAAGCGGATGACGAAGATTTTTAACAGGGTCTGAGACAGCCTTGTTTCTTTTATTTCAAGCCATCCTCTCATTCGTACAAAGGGGAGTTATGAATTCATAACTCCCCTTCCCTAAAAACAACATGGGGAAAAACTCCTTGGTCTTTTCAACGTGGATAAAAATAACATTACCATTATTTCAGGACTTTCAGGATCAGGAAAAAGCACGGCAATCGCTGCGTTCGAAGATGCTGGATTCTATTGCGTTGACAATATGCCCGTCTCGCTTTTACCGCAATTCATCGAACTTCCTTTGTATCATTCTCCGGACATATCCGGTTTTGTATTTGGAATGGATCTCAGGGATAAAGAATTTATCCTGAAGTATCAAAAAGTGGTTCAAAGACTGAATTCAGATGGATATAAACTGAGAATCCTGTTTCTCGAAGCAAATGATGAAATCTTGAGGAGACGTTACAGCCAGACAAGAAGACATCATCCGCTTTCTTCTCACAAAACGATTATGGATGGAATCCATGATGAACGAAAACAACTCAAAAGTCTGAGAAAACAGGCCCATAAAGTTATTGATACTTCAACCCTCAATGTCCATGAGCTTAAATTAATTATTTTCAAATATGTTCGGGAAAATATCACCATTAATACTATGCAGACCCATATCATGTCATTTGGTTTCAAGTATGGTATCCCAAATGATTCTGACTTGATTATTGATGTGCGGTTTTTAAAAAATCCATATTTTATACCAGAGCTTAAATCATATGACGGTGAAAACAAGGCGGTTGAAAATTTTGTATTGAATACGGAAGAGGCTGAAACTTTTTTAAAAAAGTATATGGATTTGCTTGACTATTTGCTTCCTTTGTATGAAAAGGAGGGAAAAGCGTATCTAACCATAGCTTTCGGATGCACAGGCGGCAGACACCGCAGTGTCACAATCGCAAAAAAGATATACGAACACCTTAACCTTCAGGGTAAACAGGTCGCAATTACACATCGTGATAAAGGAGATTAATTTTCTACGTCCCATTTGAATCTGTTACCAAATAGTCATATTGTTTGATTGAGATGTTTCACCAAAAATCCCGATGGATCGGGAATCAAGGATAAAAATAAGAGGATTCATGATAGGTATAGTTATTGCGACACATTGTAAACTGGGAGATGCCTTGATCGAAGCAGCCGAATTCATTCTCGGAAAACGGCCTGAAGGCGTTGTCTCCATATCCATTGACTTGAATGATAATCCTAAAAAATTATTAGATAAAATATCAACTGGAATGAAAGAAGTTCACCAGAATAAGGGTGTGCTGATCCTCACGGACATGTTCGGCGGTACTCCGTCCAACCTGAGCTACTCCTTTCTGGAAGAAGGACGTGTTGAAGTATTATCCGGTGTAAATCTTCCGATCCTGATCAAGGCCTTGCGAATACGTAATGAAATGAGCTTAAGCGAGATCGCAAAAAACCTGGAAGAGTTTGGAAAAAAAAGCATATCCCTTGCCAGTGGAATCTTGAAGGGACAGAGCCGGAGCTGAACGATTGGAACCACCCTGGCAGATCAAGCCCGTTGAAATCGAAGACATTGACCAGATCCTTGAAATCGAAAGAGACCTTTTTCCAAAACCCTGGGACCGGGAATCTTATGAAAACGAGTTGACCTGTGAGGGTTCATACAGCTTTGCCGTTACGCTTGCCGAACCGGACAAATGCTCTCTGGTCATTGCATATATCTGTTTTCGAATCGTCATGGATGAGATGCATCTCTTTAAAATCGGAGTGGCAAAGAAATGGCAAAATATGGAGTTAGCAACATGTTTATGTCAGGAAAGCATAAAGTTTGCTTCTGAAAAAGGAGCCGTTGTTGTTTATCTTGAAGTTCGTATTTCAAACATCCCTGCGATCTCGTTTTACCGCAAGCTGGGTTTTACAATGGTTGGCAAACGGCCCCGGTATTATCCGGAAACCGGTGAAGATGCTCTCGTGATGATGAAACAGATCAATGAAATAAAATGTATCTTTAATTCATCTGCCTGAAAAAAGTATCCCGGGAATCTTAACAATTCATTATCATATTATCTAACAAATGGATGATTCAAATTCTTGCAGTCAATTTTAAAGGAGGAGAAATATGAGTATTAAAATGGCGATTAATGGTTTTGGTAGAATCGGAAGGGTTGTATGTCGCGCTGCAATGGAGCGCTCTGACGTTGAAATTGTTGCAATTAATGATCTGACGAGCCCGGAAACCCTGGCGCACCTGTTAACCTATGATTCGGTTCACGGTACCCTTGAAAATGACATCTCGGCAAAGGATGACTCCATTGTCATTGACGGCAAATCCATTGCCGTAACCTCCATCAAAGACCCTTCCAATCTTCGCTGGAAAGAGTTTGATGTGGATATCGTCGCAGAGTGTACCGGCCTGTTTGTAAATCGTGAATCCGCCAGCAAACACATGGCAGCCGGAGCCCGGAAAGTCATTATTTCCGCACCGGCCACAGATCCGGATATCACGATTGTCATGGGTGTAAATTCCACCCAGTATGACCCGAGACAGCATCATATCATCTCCAATGCATCCTGCACCACAAACTGTCTGGCACCTGTTGCCAAGGTTCTGCTTGAAAACTTTGGTATCAAGTGTGGTCTGATGACCACGGTTCATTCTTACACAGGCGATCAGCGGCTCCTTGACTTCCCCCACAAAGATCTGAGACGGGCAAGGTCCGCAGCACTTTCGATGATCCCTACAACCACCGGTGCAGCCAAAGCCGTAGCACTGGTACTCCCGGAACTGAAGGGAAAATTAAACGGTCTGGCCATCCGTGTCCCCACCCCGAATGTTTCGATTGTCGACCTTGTCGTAACCATTGAAAAAGCCGGCATAACCGTCTCGGATATCAATGAAGCATTGCAGGAAGCATCTGAAAAAGCACTTTCAGGAATATTGGGATACAGCGACAAGCCGCTGGTTTCATGCGATTTCAACGGCGTCCGGTTGTCATCCATTGTGGATGGCCCGACGACCTATGTCATCAATGATATGGTAAAGGTTCTTGCCTGGTATGACAATGAAACAGGTTATTCCAATCGTCTTGTGGATCTGGCTGTCATGATCGGCTCACAGCTTTGATTGACAATTCGTTCAGGTCAACATAAAAGGAAGAATGGAAACAGCTAACAGGATCTTATTGACCATAAAATAGTGAAGAAATACCTGAAACCTCTGAAAACAACTCTGGTTTCAGGTATTTCCATATTTCCAAAGGATTCAGGATGATCCACTGACAAGGAGAAATGGAATGGGAAAACGGAAACCCTTG
Organism: Desulfobacterium sp.; assembly: GCA_013824585.1. Taxonomy (GTDB): domain Bacteria; phylum Desulfobacterota; class Desulfobacteria; order Desulfobacterales; family SURF-7; genus QZKS01. Next base: position 6,750 of record PNOB01000202.1, read on the forward strand.
ATTGCCGGAAACTGGAAAATGTTCAAAACCTGCTCAGAGGCGATTGATACTGCATCAAAGCTTGTCAAACTGTCATCCAATGTGACAGCTACCGATATCATGATTGCACCGCCCTTTACCTCCCTTGCACTGGTCTCAAAAATCACTGCCGGAACCAATGTCGGACTCGGGGCTCAGAATCTTTTCTGGGAAGCCCAGGGCGCCTATACAGGAGAGATATCCGCCAAGATGATCGTATCTGCCGGATGCAGTTATGTGATCATCGGCCATTCCGAACGCCGCCAGTTTTTTGGTGAAACCGATCCATCGGTTAATAAAAAAATCGATGTGGCCATTCAGTCCGGCCTGATACCGGTCATGTGCATAGGCGAGACCGGACCGGAAAGGGATGCGGACAAAACATTTTCTATTCTTGACAAACAGATCCAAATGGGGTTAGAAGGTTTTTCTTCAGGGGATCTTATCTCACTGGTGATTGCCTATGAGCCTGTCTGGGCCATTGGAACCGGTAAAACCGCTACCAGCGGTCAGGCAGAGGAGGTTCACCGGTTTTTGCGTTCCCTGATTGAAAAAAAATTTGACAAAAACCTTGCTGAGTCCATCAGGATATTATATGGAGGTAGCGTCAAACCGGACAATATCGCAGAATTGATGTCCATGCCGGATATTGACGGAGCACTGGTTGGCGGTGCAAGCCTGGATCCTGAAGTATTCAGCAAAATTATACACTTTTAGTTAAAGGTTTACTGGTCATTATATGGAAATTTTAATTATAACACTGCATGTTATCGTATGTCTGGCGCTGATCATGATCGTGCTGCTTCAGACCGGTAAAGGTGCAGATATGGGGGCAGCTTTTGGCGGCGGCAGCAGTCAGACTCTTTTTGGCAGCACCGGAGCCAGCACTTTTTTAAGCAAAGCAACCACTGTTGCAGCCATTTTATTCATGGGAACCTGTTTCATCCTGGCTTATTTATCGGCC
>PNOB01000203.1 GCA_013824585.1 Desulfobacterium sp.
TTTCCGGGACACCATTTTCCGCAATCACACCCGCATCAAGATGGCCGATCTGTCTGTCTTTACGAAGCTGGTATTCCTCAATGGACATGCTTCGGTTGCCAATCTGAAAAATGGGGATCTCCAGGTCCAGCAGCCGGCGCATGGCACAGGCATGGCTGTTGGGGTCATCCAGATAGGAATCGCGTAAATCCGCATGGGCATCAAACTGCACGACCCCGAATTCACCAAGCCAATTTTTAAGTTCGCTGGCTGCACCATGGGTTATGGAGTGCTCTCCTCCCAGTAAAACCGGCAGCTTTCCCATGGTCAGAACTTTGGAAACAGCATGAGAAATGTTTTCCAGAATCCGGTTCATGGTTCCATCGCAGTTCACGGGGGGATGGGTATAGATTCCATGGTCAGCGGGAATACTGATTCCGTCAAACAGTTCAAGCTGCAAAGAGGCCTCTAAAATCGCCCTTGGGCCTTTTGCGGCGCCTTCACCATAGGATACTGTTTTTTCACATGGAACCGGGATAATATGGAAAAGAGCATCTTCCGGTTTTGGGGGTTCTTTGTCGAGACCGATAAAATTCGGATATTCAGATTTTTTGTTCATTTCAGACCTTTGGTGTTGCATGTTGGATATCGGCCGGATAGTGACAGATCGACTTGGATCATTGGAGAGATTCAGTATTTTGTGAGGCCCCACAGCCAACAAGAAGCACCATGGAAAAAAAAGAGCAAACCAAAAATATGAAGATTCTCATAGAACCTATCCTCTTTCAGGTGAGTTCTTATCTGACCAATTTCCACACGGTTCTTCTATTGGAACACTTCCTTAAAAAACTGATCTTTATCAAGTGTCTTCTGCCATGCACGGTGTCTTTTAACACTATCAATCTTTCGTTCCCTGGAAAGACTCATAAAGCGCATTGCCTCCAGGGGACCCAACCCCTTTATAAGCAGCTCGACGCCTTTCTTGAGCACCGATTCTTCATCCATATATTTGACAGCTTTCATTTTAAATTCTCCTTAAAACAAAATTGCAACGGGTCGCCACACCAAATTTTTAGATCACTCTTGAGACATCGTTTCAATAGACGATCGTCGCAGGTTACAAAATCCGCACCGGCCGATTCAGCAAAGGCGACATGCACAGCATCGGCAACACCATAGCCGTTGTCAAACAATCGTTCAGCTTTAACACGCGCCTTGGCCATATCTATCTTCACCAATTCACCAAAATTTTCCAGGAGGCCCAGTATTTTAATACGCTCAGCAAGATCGGAGATGGCTCCTATCTCTATGCGGTGAACGGGCGAAACCGCAAGTTTCAATTTTTGATTCCTTACATTTTCGAGAATCAATTTGGTTGCTTCGCTTTCAAGCCGGATTCGTAAATATCGTTGATCATCAAAAGGACGGCATAGGGAACATACATCGAGATAAACGAGTTTTGATTTCAGTGCCTGTTTCACCATATTCCCCGTGCATAGCGATTAAACTGCCTACTGGTTGCAAGACATTCTCCGCATGCCCTTTTTAGCCATAACAATATGAAAAAAGAGAATATCTGTCAACGAGAATAAAAATTCTCTGCCGCATATTGACTCCTGTCTTTGATTTCAGTTTCGGCCATGATGCGATTGGTATTTTTCTTATTGAAGCATTTTGACTATCCATCCAATTCCTGATAACACGATGAAACCTTTTCATGATGTTTTTAAAAATGTGTGTTTCAATAAGGAATGAGAATCAATGCTGGATAAAAAAACATTGGAAAAATATCAAAATCAGGCAGCCATGCTTTCCAACAGGGTAGTGAAACGATACAGGCACCTTCAGAAACGGTTTGCCAGACAGAATATCGAGGTGTTCCGACTGTATGATTGGGATATTCCTGAAATACGGGCTGCAGTGGATTGGTATGCCGGACATCTGGTCATATCGGAATACACGAGACAACAATCAAATCCTGAATGGTTGCCCATGATGGGAGAGGCTATTTCAGGCGCTTTAAATGTACCTCCGGAAAATGTTCATCTGAAAGAGAGGCGACTGGGCAGTCAGGAGGGGAAACGCTACGAGCGTCTTGATTATACGGACAAGAAAATCATCGTGTCAGAGAGAGATCTGAGGTTTTATATCAATCCATATGACTATGTGGATACCGGCTTGTTTTCGGATCATCGAAATACCCGGAAGATGGTGAGAGATATCTCAGAAAACAAGGAGTTCCTGAACCTTTATTGCTATACCGGGTCCTTCTCCTGTTATGCAGCAAAAGGCGGTGCCCGAAGAACGGTATCCGTGGATCGATCCGAGACAGCTATCGCATGGGCAAAGGAAAATATGACCCTGAATGGAATCGCTGAAGAAACCAATATTCTGGTTCATGCATCGGCCTTTGATTTTCTTCACAAAGCAAAAAAGGAAAACCAGAAGTTTGACCTTGCTGTCGTGGATCCCCCATCATTTTCAAAGACACGGTCGACAAAGGATGATTTTGACATTGTGAAAGATCATCCACGACTGCTTCGAGCTGTGGCTGAACAGATGAGGAAGGATTCATTGATTTTTTTTTCAACCAACCACCAGGATTTTCATCCTGCAATGGATGCAATGGGATTTTCAGAGGTAAAGGAGATCACAGCCGAAACCATTCCGGAAGATTATATCAGCAAAAGAAGAACCATTCACCGGTGCTGGAAAATTCGAGTTTAGGCTTTGACTGCTTATTTCATATGGATATGAGTTTCAAGTCTGGAAATAAAAAAACCAAAGGAGCAGTTCGGGTTCAGGTGTTTTTTTGGAAGCAACCGATCAATATTTAGGAAGGCTTTCCCCGGCATGCTGCCTGATGCCTGGGTTGATCTGGTGGATCTGCCAAAATTGTGGGGGGGCACCTGTTTTCCGATTGACCAAGCCGTCTTTGGTCCCTGTCTTTGGTTTTTCTACTGGTAATTAACTGGCAATTAATTACTGGCACTTTAATTCAATTCAACTTTCATACCAATTTTTTTCCTTAGGTCATTTTTAATGTATTCTATATGATATCAAAATTTTATGAATGATATGATTTTTTTCTGTCATTGGATATTGTGCAAACTGTCCTGTGATGCAGGATGATTGTCTGGAAGAATAGGACAAAGCACCGGTGAAATAAATTGACATGGATGAAAGGGGTGTGGTAACGAACTAACTTAAAGACCGGATGGTCTGTTTGTTGATGAAAATCCAGCATAGTTGAGATATAAAATGATGATATCAGATCCTATTGCCAGCTTTCAGCAGGCTTATGAGACAAGCAGCCAGATCCTCAGCCGGATTCATGATCAGGGACAAAAATTGTTCGGATATTTCTGTACCTATACGCCTATAGAATTATTGGCTGCCTGCGGATATCTGCCGGTCCGGATTATGGGGGGAAGAGGCAAGACAGAGCAATGCTATCATCTCTTACCGGAGTTTATCTGCCCTTTCATGAAGCGATCCCTGGAAAGGGCAATGAACGGAGAGTATCATTTCCTTTCCGGAATTGTTCAAAGCTATTCATGCGATGCAGTATGCGGTTGTCAGGCGGTCTGGAAAAATAATTTTCCCGACATGTCTCTGTACAGTATTTCTCTTCCATACAACAGCAATCCGCAGGCAAGAGAATTTTATATCGCAGAATTTAAAAACCTCTTGGAAAAACTTGGACAACCCTATGATCCATGTTTTCAGGAAAAGCTGCGACAAGCCATTGAGCAATACCGGCAGGTCCGGCAGGCTGTTTTGAATCTCTATGATTCTGCACAATCCGGTCTCCTGGATATTTCTGCGGAAGAGAAGTGGTATGCTGTGCAGGCTGGTTTTGTTATTCCGCCTGACCAGTATCTGGAGTTGATCAATCGTCTGATCCAGAGGAAAAAAGAAGCATCCGTACACAAAAAGAATCCAGTATCTGTGATCATATCCGGAAGTGAGATCGGACACCCGGATATCCTTACCTATATTGAAAAAACAGGCGGCAGAATCGTATGGGATGATCATTGTACCGGCATCCGCTCCTTTGAACCGGCAGATGGATTTGTAGAAGATCCGATGGAACGGCTGGTAGACCGGTATATGAAACGTTCTCCCTGCGCTTCCCGTTCCAGGGCAGAGGATCGATGGCTGCAATGGGAGAAAAAACTTCGTCATTCAGATGTCCAGGGAGTTATCTTTATTCTGCAAAAGTTTTGTACGCCGCACCTGTCGGATATTCCGTACTTCAAGGAACAATTGAAAAAAAGAGGAATTCTATCGATTGTTCTTGAGATGGATGAGAGCTGGGAGGTGAGCGGACAGATCAGAACCCGGATAGACGGCTTTCTGGATATGGTTCAGGGAAAAAATGGATAAGAAGAGCAAATCAACAAAACGGCTGCAAGCTGCAAAAGATGTCAATCGGATCGTATTTGAATACTATATGGAATGCAGTCAGGCTAAGAGTCAAGGCATTCCTGTCGGATGGATGCCCCCCATGAACGGGGCCATTGAGATTTTGTATGCAATGGGGCTTCAACCGGTTTTTCCGGAAAACTGGTCGCCGGTGTGTGCAGCCTTTGGCCTTGCTTCTCAAAATTTCGAAATTTCTGAAAACATGGGATACTCCATTGATCTATGCGGTTATCTTCGAAACATTATCGGATATGTCCATGGGCCGATTGAAACCAGCCAGTGTGTTCTGGGGAATCTGCCAATACCGGACTTTCTGCTTTCTCCGGGTGGAGGCTGTATTCCGGTCATGAAGATATTTCATGCCTTGGAACGTCGTTTCCCAGATGCAGCGGTTTTCCGGGCAGACCTGCCGCAGGTTGCATTAAAAGATATTCAGCCGCATCATATCCAGTATGCAGTACAGGAAATTCAACGGCTGATTTCCTTTCTGGAGGAAACAACAGGCAGAAAAATGGATTATGACAAGCTGGAAGAGGCTGTGGCATTATCGGACAAGGCATGCGTCCTGTGGGATGATATCATGTCGTACCGCAGATATATACCGACTCCTTTTTCCGCTGCTGAAATCGGGATCATGTTTGTGATGGTCACCCGCCAGGGAACCCGGATTGCCGTGGATTTTCTGGAAAAGGTTCTGGATGAGCTGAAGGATCGCGTAGCCCGGAAGCAAGGAGTGATTCCGGAAGAAAAGATCCGTTTGTTCTGGGATAACATCCCTCTCTGGTACAACCTCGGGCTGTTCAATTATTTTGAGGAGATGAACGGGGTGGTCGTGGCGGAAACCTATTCAACCGCATGGTCCATCCGTTTGGATGCAGAAGATCCGATCAAGGCGCTGGCATTGAAAAGCCTGAAATCATATCCCCTGGTTTCCTGCGTTTCCATGGATAACCGGATGGATTCGATTATCAAGGCATGTAAAGAGTATTCCATTGACGGGGTGATTTTTCACCGGAACAAATCATGTCTGCCGATCACTCTCGGGCAGATGGATATCAAACGGCGATTGGAGGAACAGCTTCAGATTCCTTCCATCATCATTGATGCAGATCATATGGATGAAAGAAATTTTTTTCCGGCCCAGTTCAGAAATCGTGCAGATGCTTTTATGGAAATGCTTCTCGCGAAAAGAAAAGTAACTTCTTGATAAGGAGAGAGACCCATGAAGACACTGGTTGAAATGTTGAAAAATCGATGTGAAAAAGATGCATCCAAAACCGCATTCCTGATAAAGAAGGAAGGAAGCTGGCAGCCGGTTTCATGGTCTTACGTAAATGACCGCTCAGAGAAAATTGCTGCAGGCCTTCTCTCGCTTGGAATAAAACCCGGCAATGCAATCTCCATACTCGGGAACACCAGACTGGAATGGACATTGTCGGATCTGGGGATAATGCGGGCCGGAATGATCAGCGTTGGTATCTATCAGACCCTTTCCCGTGAACAGATTACCTATATATTGAATGATTCGGAATCAAAAGCTCTTTTCCTGGAAAACAAGGAGCAGTTTGACAAAATTCAACCGCAGCTGGATAAGCTGCCGTCTCTGAAGAAAATTGTTATATGGGACGGGGATGTGGACGCAGACCCGGTTATCCGGCTTGACGAACTGATCAAAGCGGGTGAGAAAGCATTGACCGGAAAACCGGATCTGGTCGAACAGGCGGAGAATGCCATCTCAACAAACGATACAGCCCTGGTTATCTATACTTCCGGAACCACCGGCCCGCCAAAGGGAGCCTGCCTGACCCATAAGAATATACTTGCCGAACTTTCGGCCACATCGACTATCCCGAATGAAATACTGGGGGATACCATGATGTTTTTTCTCCCCTTATCCCATGTGGGGGAACGGGTTGCAGGCCAGTTCATGAGAATCAGCCGTGGCATAACTGCCGCTTATGTAAAAGATATCAACCATATTCTGGATGACATCAAGGAGATCCGTCCCACCTTCTTCGGCAGCGTGCCCCGCATATTTGAGAAAGCTTATGCCAAGGTTCAATCGGAAGTCGAAAATGCACCCCCTTTAAAGCGTACCCTGTTTCAGTGGGCGGTAAAAACCGGAAAGGCCGTAAGCCGTATTCATCAAAAAGGAGGGAAAATACCGCTGGATCTCCAGATCCGGAAAGCGATTGCAGACCGGTTGGTGCTCAGCAAGATCCGGAATATTTTTGGAGGACGTGTAAATTATTTCCTTTCCTCCGCGGCACCGATTTCTGTTGAAATCCTGGAGTTCTTTCACGCGTGCGGGATGCTGATTCTGGAAGGCTACGGCCAGACAGAGGTGTCCTGTTTCTGCACAGCCTGCATGCCCGGAGCCTATCGGTTCGGTTCGGTCGGGAAAGCGCTTCCGAACGTAGAACTTAAAATTGCCGATGATGGTGAAATCATGGTGAAAGGGGATATTGTATTCAAGGGATATCACAACCAGGAGGAGTTGACCCGGAAAACCATCAATCCGGAAGGCTGGATCTATACCGGTGATATCGGGAGGTTGGATTCGGATGGATTTCTTTGGATTACCGGCCGGAAAAAAGAGATCATTGTCACATCCGGAGGAAAGAATGTGACGCCTTCCAACATTGAAAGCCGGATCATGAATCATCCGCTGGTGGAACATGCAATGGTGCATGGTGACCGAAGAAATTACCTGACAGCCCTTATTTCCCTGTCTCATGAAAATCTCATCGCATGGGCTGGAAAAAATGGATACAATACCAGTGATATCCAAGTCCTCATCCAATCAGAACCCGTAAAGGCAGAAGTTCAGTCTGCAATTGATTATGCGAACAAGGAGTTGGCAAAATTTGAAACCATCAAAAAATTTGTAATTGTCCCTAAGCCTTTCGGGGTGGAGACAGGAGAATTGACACCGACCATGAAGGTACGTCGTAAAGAGGTTGAAAAAAAATATATCCATCTTCTGGATTCGTTGTATCAATAACAGCAATGACTGTCAGGAAGGATTCGATGCAGAATCGGAAAACACAAAAGGAAAGAAGGGATGAGATGCGCGAAAGGCTGATGAAGGCGACCATCAACTGCCTTCATCAGTATGGGTATCACGGGGCCTCGCTGCCACGGATTCTCGCGGAAGCCGGGGTTTCAAGGGGAGCCTGGAGTCATCACTTCAAAACCAAAAAAGAGCTGATTGCAGAAGCAGCAAGAGAATCCCTGTTTAAATCCTCTGTTCAGCAGGCA
>PNOB01000204.1 GCA_013824585.1 Desulfobacterium sp.
ATGGTATCTGCCCAGGAAGGCGTTTCCACAGCAAAGGTTCAAAAAGATATCGAAAGATTGATGCGGGAGCGCAGGCATATTGCCATGGGCAAGGAGGATGATTTTCACGTACGCGACATGAAGGAAATCCTCAATACGCTGACCGCCACCACAAGGGTGCTCACAGCCCTGCTGGGAGCCGTTGCTGCGGTCAGCCTGCTGGTGGGCGGCATCGGCATTATGAATATCATGCTGGTATCGGTCACGGAGCGAACGCGGGAGATCGGCACCCGGCTGGCCATCGGCGCTACGGAAAGACAGGTGCTGATGCAGTTTCTGGTGGAAGCAGTAGTGCTGGCCGGGTTCGGCGGTCTATGCGGCATTGTGCTCGGCCTGGTTGCAGGCGCACTGGGTTCTCAAGCTTTGCAGGTTCCTTTTGTATTCAATCCGGGTATTGTTGCTGTGGCATTTGTCTTTTCAGGAGCCGTAGGAATTGTATTCGGCTATTTCCCGGCCCGGAAAGCCGCCCGTCTGGATCCCATTGAAGCCCTGCGTCATGAATGATACCTTACTTCTATGATCGCTGAAAAACAATGAGGTGGTAAGGGCCGATTGTGTGTTGAATGTGAATGGGCTTGTAGTGATTCTTGAACCGGTTGTCAGATATAATTGAGCCGATGACGAATCATTTTTTCGAAAACAAACAACTGATTCAGTCCGAACTGGAACTTTCTATAGATTTTTAAGGTAAACAAATCTTCAGCAAACCACTGCATCTGTGATCGGTCAAGATAATGCTCGTGCTCTTCGGTTACTTTTTTTCCCCTAAGCTGGTTGGACCCCTTATCAAGAAATGGCAAAATTTTATCCACCAGATGGTTTGGTGTTGTAATAATCAAGGTGCCTTCATCTCTTAAAATTCGATGAAATTCTTTCATAAGAGATCTGAGATTTTTAATATGCTCAACAATAGCTATTGCGGTAATACAGTCGAAACAGATATCCTGGAATGGCAATTTATCAACAAACAAAAATCCATCTCCACTCTCTTCACGAATTATTCTTCCATCCTCATCCCGATCAATGTATAGGATTATTTTTTCATCGATACTTACAGCTTTCGGGGAAAAGGTGTTGCGTATAAGATATCCATGTGCGCCTCCAAAATCTAGAAGTTTCTGGGTGTCCTTTGGAATATGCCGAATTGCCAGCTCATTTCTTATCCTAATTGTCCATGGGTAAATCAGTCTACCCAAGCAGGTTAAGTTTTCGAAATCCAGCTTGTTGTATTGATTATTCCGACTCATATCTTCATTAAAAATCCCCACGGAATACACCATTAAAAGGAAAGCCCTTCGGTGTGGACAATTTTTCTGGATCTATCATATTCGATAGATCAATGGATGACCGAATGGAGTGATCCATATTATTATACCAGAAACCACCAGTCCTCCCGAATGCAAGAAGGTTTTTAATTTTTTTTAATTTATTTTCATAATTTTTTAGCTTTTTATGGTAGTCAATTTTATAGATTGGATAGGTATTAAGTATTTTTTCAAAATGCACATCAGCAATAGAGTTAAAGTTCCTCACAACTTTGGTCTCGATCAGATTCTGAATAATTATGTTTAAAAGATGATTTCCCTTGTTCCAGACATAATCACCCTCGTAACAAACAATTTCAGCGCAGATACCGTAATAACCCGGAGGAGCCAAAGCAGGATTGAAGGAAGTATTTGTTGAAAGCCTGCAAAAAATAATTTCTCTCGATCCGAAATACTCCCATTGTGACGGAACCGGAGGCGTACCTTCTACCAGTAAATTGCACAATACAGTGGAACAAAATGTTAATTCAGAGTCATCAATTCCAAGCAAGCTTTCCAGATTTGAGGGAGAGCCAGACCAGAATACGTAATCCGAAGCCAATTCGTGGCCGTCGCTCAAAACAAGGGATTGGATCATATTGTTTTCTTCTATGATTTTCACAATTTTACGATCTGTCAGAATTGTTCCGTCCTGGTCCTGAATCTTTTGTGCCAGAATTTTTGGAAATTCATCAATGGCACCGTTCTTCGGGTATAAAAAGGTGGTGTTGATTTTATTCCGGCTTAGAACTCCTAAAAGAAGTTCTATAATATTGGATGTTCGAACATTCTCATCAATTGTCGCCCGATTGATTCCAGTTTCTGCCCAGTCTCTGTGGCACTGGTCCAGTGTCACTTTTAAAAATTTCTGTGTATATTCACGAAAAAAGGAATCTGTCAGGGTCTTTCCGTATTTGCTCATCACATAAGATTCAAAGGTTTGGCCAGCAGCTTTAGGACGAAAAACCAAATCCTTCAGGGAGTTCATGATAAGGCTCGGGGGCAGTTGAAATAAGGATTTAAACGTCAAAGGCCATTCATAGTGCTTGTTAAAAAAGTGAACCTTGCTGTTTCTGGGGATGTCTATCAGATGCTTTTGCATGGTTTCGTTCAGGAAATCTTTCACCAGGGAATCATCGGTATGAAACCTGTGAGGCCCGATATCGATACTCCAGTTCTCATAATGGAAACTTCTCGCTAAGCCACCTACCTCTTTTTCTTTCTCAACCAGTATAACGGGTATTCCTTTTTTGGAAAGCAAATACCCGAGAGTAAGCCCTGCAACACCTGCACCGACAATCGTAATTTTCATTTTTGAATTCCCTGATTTTTAAACAAACATCATTCACCGGGTTTAACCGGCCAAGCCTTCTTGTTTCCGGGAACGTGGTTAGCGATCAACCGACCAATGCCCATCTCACCTTTTGTCTCATATTCCCTCCGCAGAATATTTCGAATATGACGCCATATGGAAAGAGGCTGGAATATAATTTTCAGAACCAGATATTCCAGATAAAGCAGATTTCGAATTATAGCCCATTTGGGATAATCTTTTCTCCATTTTGGCGTCCAGCACAAACCGAGAAAATCCTTTGGGAATTTTTCCTCAAACTCCCTGGCCATTGGGGCACCTGGCAGCGGCGAAAAGATAAAAACACTGATATCGTCCGCACCATTTAAGATGGTTCTAGCAATCATTTTGGATGTTAGCAAAATATCCTTCATCGTTTCTTTCGGATTACCAATAATAAAACAAATACCGGTTCGGATATTCAGCTCTCTGCAATGTTTTTGCAATTCATAAAATTTTTTTTCATTCAATGGCTTGTTCATGAGTCTCCGGATTTTTTTGGATCCAGATTCAGGTGAGAGGGAAAGATAGGAAACACCCCCCTGTCTAAATACATCCAGTGTGTGAGGTGTAAGTGTTTCCGTTCGAACTCCAGAGGGCAAACTTAGACGAACCCTTATGCCCTGCTCCTTAATCATCTGACATATCCTTATTGCGCGTCCTGGATTGGCGCTAAAATTGTCGTCCTGAATGGCGATATCTTCCACTCCATACACGGTGTGTAATTCTTTTATCTCTTTTACCACCCGATCTTCGGAGAAGGCCCGCCATTTTCCACGACTGGTTAGGGGAGTTGTGCAGAAAGAACATTTAAAAGGGCATCCTCTGGAAGTGATCATGGGAATAAATTTGCCCTTGAATGGGCTATGATTCATCCGTGTTCGCCAGTAATTTTCAAGTGGAAGCAGATCCCATGCAGGGAGAGGAAGGGCATCCATTTCAACCACTTCTCCTTCCTGAACCGGAGTTGTCCCAGGGGTCGCAACTCCTCCAATCCCTTTTCCATCTCCTCCGTTTCGAAGTGTTTCGACCAGTTGAACCAATGTCCTCTCCCCTTCGCCGATAACCGCGAAATCAATTCCTTCCATGTTAAATTGTCTATAATTTAATGAAATATGCGGTCCTCCCACAACAACCGGCTTATTGGTTTTGGCCTTTACTGCTAACGCAAGATCGATGCAGAATTTGGCGACCATAGAAGAATGCACAGAAATTCCTATGATTTCAGCTTCCATGTCAATCCGCTCCAGAATATCTTCAATATCCAGACCGATTAAGACAAACTTATCCTGATATTTTTTAGTTTGAAAAGGATTGATCCCAAACGCATCAATCAAATTCACAACAAATCCATATTGCCGCATATAAGCCGCAATAGATGCTATACCGATGGGCGGTGACGGGATCATGCCGAAAATATCCCGATCGTACGCTATAAGCGGAGGAGAAACAATTTGAATAAGGCCCACGATATCATTTCTCCTTGCTGAATTGGCCGATTATAAGAAGCCGGATCGGCCAGAAAGTAAATATGTGGGCAAACAATTTAGCGGTCATTTTTGAAAAAAACTGCCCAATAAAACCGGATTTATTGGATGCCACATAGTTCATGGGTGTAATTTGTAGATTCTGCACATACGGTGAAATCATCTTCACGAGTTTTTTTCTGGTGTTGCGCCGGATCGCTCCCCTTTCCTCTTTAGGAATGATATGTGACAGAAATACTAGCGGATTAATGATATTCGGTTCGATCAGCAGAAAGGTGGCATTCTTTTTGGCCACTCTGAATAATTCTTTTAAAACAGATTCCGGATGTTCAATGTGATGAAAGGAATCAATCATCACAACCAAATCGCAAGAATCGGATTTCATGGGAATGGATTCAGCCTCGGATTGAAGGATAGAAGTCTTGGCAGAGTCCATCCATTCGATGATTTTTTTTGACTCACGTAGCAAACCAAAAGAAAGATCTATCCCTACCAGTCTTTTTGAAAAGGCTGCGATCAAAGGCAGATAAATCCCGGAACCACTGCAGCAATCCAGAACAACACCTTTTTCTGCCGGGAATCTTTGCGATAAAAGTTCTGTAAAATACTGATAGATTTCCGCATCGTTAACCAGCAAAAATGGATTATATCGCTCATCAAACCCGCAGGAAAAAGGAACATTCGACTTTTGCCGTATTTTTGCCAACTGATCGTAATGATTCCTTTGATATTTTTTTGAAACCGTTGCCATAGTTTTGTGTTTCAGCCTTTATGCTTTTTTATATACAGTCCAACTTGATATTGTTGTAAATCATATCAAAAAAATAAACAATAAAAGATGGAAATCTTTTAGTCAACGAAACATACTTAAAAAACAAGCGTCCGTCAATGCTACCATATGGTAAAATAGCAAAACTATAATCAAGAAATCATTTTATGTTTTTATCGCTAAAGGTCAAAAATCAAAAAAAATATATTTTTCCCTTCAGGATCTCGTTCTTTCAGCCTTTCGTTATTGGCTGTTTACAAAAAGTGATCTTTCATTTTCTCCACTCTTTTGAAAAACTTTAAATTTTATCTCGAAATTCACTGCTGGTATGTGCTAATATAATTGTAAATATAGTTAACAGTTCCCTATCACTTGAGAAATAATTCTTCCCCACATGGGCAGGGGCCTATGTCTTAAAATAACTCCCTCTCTTTGATGGAGGGAGGATTAGTTGGGGTTATAGGATTAAATGAAAGTTATCGCTTTATGGTTGTCATCTTATTAAGTTGGATTATCAATTTCCTGATATGTTTTGGGTTGGGACTCGGCATTTTTAATGTAATATTAAAATTTACAGAGGAATCAATCCAATATGATGTATTCCGAATATTCTGGTTCGGCTTTGTAATATTAATCGGGATACTTCAAGTATATTCACTGTTTTTCTCTATCAGTTTTTATGCATTATTGTTTGTCGCATTCCTTTCCATTGCCGGTTATCTTTTTGCCATTCAAATGATTTTAGAACACATTCGGAATATTCACCTACCATCCGAATATCCCCTTTCGTCGGGAATAAAATTTGCAGTTGCATTTACCCTGGGGGCCGCAATTCTTTATCTTGCCTCCCAGAGTGTTACAATGCTAGACACATACATATACCATTACAATGCCGTGAGATGGGCGAACGAATATCCGGCAGTGCCCGGCTTGGTTCATATCAACTACAAACTTGCCTTTAACAGTTCCTTTTTTTTAATCGCTGCCTTGAACGACATTGGGTGTATGGCCGGAACAAGCTCCCACACAATTGTGTCTTTTCTGATCGCAATGACCGGGTTCCATTGGATTTATATCATCGCTGGAAACAATAACTGCCTTTCGGAAAGGACATTCGCGGCTGTCACGGTCCCATTCATTGTTTGTAAAATATTGTTGTCCGGAGCTGTCTCATCCCTTTCCACGGACTTGCCCATGTATGTATTATATCTTGTGTTTTCTCTTGAGCTTTTGCGTAAGGACAGGTTCCGCTATATAATGCTTGCCGGACTTTCCGCATGTTTAATCAGCTTTAAACTAAGTGGATTGCCGGGTATTGTGGTTACGGTTATACTGTTGGTAATGTTTGGTTACAAATTGTTTATAACGGATTTGATACCATCTAAAAAAGATGGAAAAATAATATTCCTTGTTTCCTGTTTTCTGCTTTTGTTTCTGTCTTCTGGGTTCATTTCCAGAAATGCAATTCTGTCCGGATGGATGTTCTTCCCGGTTCCAGTGAAAATCTTAAACCTCCATCTTCCCTGGTCTGAAAATCCGGCAGATGTCAAAGCAATATCTGATCTCATTAAAGGTATTGTCCGGGCGCCTGGAAACACGATTCTCGGTCTGGAGTTGGGCTTTCAAAACTGGTTTGTCATGTGGCTTTCCCTGTGGAAAACTATTGTTGAAATTCCTTTGCTGGCCATCAGTATTGTCATGTTGGCCTTAAACTTGATCATTCCCAAACTTCGCAAAATCTGGATGAAGCCCGATCAAAACTATTTTGCCTTGCTGCTGCTGGTTTGTTTTTCTTTCTTCCTCTGGTTTTTAGGAGGCCCGGACTTGCGCTACGGTTCCATATACTTTTTTGTATTTTTTGCTCTTGTGATCAATCCAATCCTGCGTCTGATCGTTCAAAAGGAAAACAACAAAAACGTATTTTTCTTTTTGATTTCTTCCTGCCTGATCCTGATCTTTACTTTTTACCATAAGGACAATTATCAAAATCTTCTGAATCAATCGCCTTCTCTTTTTTCAATAATCAGAGATAACAGGGCGGATGTAAAAAAAAATTCCATTGATTATGAAGATTCCACAATTGATGTTTACACGCCTGTCTTTGGATCGTTATATAAATCTTTTTGTGGAAATTCTCCAATTCCTTGCACTGCAGATCCTGTCCTTCTGAAAAAAAATCGCGTCAAATTAAGAGTGCCAAGTAATCTTTCAAAAGGATTTGTCCGGGAGGAAACTTTCAACCATGAACTGGATGAGATTCGAAATTATTATGAAAGTAAAAAATACTATAACCTGGGCTCCAAGCATGAACAAGAAGGAGAAATCGAACTCGCCGTCCAAAAATATGAAAAATCTGCGTCCCTGATGCCAAAGGCAAAGAATTCCTTACAAAAACTGGCTGTCTTATACACCAAAACCAGAGACTATAACAAAGCTATTTCCACCTACATCCGCCTGCTACATATATATCCTCAAAAAAATTCCTGTGATTATAACATCGCATGCCTTTATGCCCTGAAAAATGATAAGCACAATTCGATCATCTGGCTCAAAAAAGCCATTAAAAAAGGATATTCCAATTGGAATCTGATCCAAAAAGATCCGGATCTTGAAAACATCCGAAATACACTTTCCTATCAAAAGCTGATGAAAGAAAGATGATCAATTTAATTTTTCTCACG
>PNOB01000205.1 GCA_013824585.1 Desulfobacterium sp.
ATGAAGGGTATATCCAGAAACAGTTGAATGAGATTGAAAAGTTTAAAAACCTGGAAAAAATGCGAATACCAGATGGCTTTCAATATCAGGCTGTACATGGCCTGTCCAATGAGTTGAAAGAGAAACTTGCAAGGATACGGCCGGCTTCTTTAGGGCAGGCATCCAGAATTTCCGGTATCACACCGGCAGCCATTTCCGTACTCATGATAACATTGAAATCCCTGGAGCGATCATTTTCACCTTGACACAGGCAGGGTTGAAACTTATTTTAACTCCTGAATAATATTTAGAATTGTAGATGGCGGATTATTTTTTAAACCCGAAGAAGGAAGACAAAAATGGCTGATACCGATTATTATAAAATTCTCGGTGTGAAGAAAGACGCAACTCCGGATGAGATTAAAAAGAAATATCGAAAGCTTGCTATGAAATACCATCCGGATAAAACAGAGAATGATAAGGCAGCGGAAGCCAAATTCAAACAGGTCAGCGAAGCCTATGCTGTGCTGAGCGATCCGGAAAAACGGAAGCAATACGATACCTTTGGGTCATCTGATTTTCATCAGAAGTTTTCTCAGGAAGATATTTTTAAAAATTTTGATTTTGGTTCTATTTTTAAGGAGTTTGGCTTCGGAGGAGGGGGATCGCGTTTTTCCTTTGGCGGAGATCCTGGTTTCGGAGGGGGCCGCAGGAGAAATGCCGGGCAGGCACAAGTGAAAGGATCGGATATTGTTTATGAGCTGCCGATTACACTGGCAGAAGTGGCAACAGGGGCAAGTCGAACCATATCGCTTCAACATGCCGGGCATTCGGAAAAAATAACCGTAAAAATTCCGGTTGGCATGACCGATGGTAAAAAACTGCGGCTCGCTGGTAAAGGAGAGGCCAGCCGTTTTGGGGGGCCATCCGGTGACCTTTTTATTGTTTCCAAGGTTCTTCCGGACCCGGTATTCACGGTAGAAGATACAGATCTTCATGTTATCCGGGAGATCAAGCTCACAGAAGCCATTCTCGGGACCACTGTTCTGGTTCCGACAATTGATAAAAAGGAATACAACCTGACAATTCCGGCAGGAACAAAGCATAAAACCAAGATGCGGCTTTCCGGTCAGGGTTTGCCTGTAATGAAAACCGGCACGCGGGGACATCTGTATGTGCATATCCATATCCGGATGCCAAAAACATTGACTGAGGAACAGAAAAGGCTGGTTTCCGAACTTTCAAACACCGGGCTGTGACAGGCAGAATTCAATTCCCTCTATTTTGGTTCTCCCCCAA
This sequence comes from Desulfobacterium sp., assembly GCA_013824585.1. Lineage (GTDB taxonomy): Bacteria > Desulfobacterota > Desulfobacteria > Desulfobacterales > SURF-7 > QZKS01. The sequence goes on from PNOB01000205.1 coordinate 1,279, forward strand.
GCAAATGGGTTGACAAAAGGGTATAATCCATATAGGGCTATCCAAGGATATAGGTATAATGAATCAAATAGGATACAGTCAATTCGTCAGATTGATAATGAACCTGTGAGGTCTGATGGATCGAAAATTGATCTAGTGCTTTTTATTATCAAAAATGCCTGAACTTGTCCCTGTCCTGTCAAAAGATGAAATCCGTGAGATGGTTTCCGTGCTCGCACGGAAAATCTCTTCGGAATATGAAGGGCGATCGCTCGTTCTCATCGGCGTTTTAAAAGGGGCATTTATTTTTTTGGCAGACCTCACAAGAAACATTACCATTCCGCATGAGATTGACTTCTTACGTGCCGCCAGTTATGGATCAGGTACGACTTCATCCGAAAAAATAAAGCTGACCAAGAAAGTTGAGACAAAATTGCATGGAAAGGATGTACTGCTGGTCGAAGATATCATTGATACCGGAATTACCCTTGAGTATTTAATTGAATATGTTAAAAGTTTACAACCAGCTAGCATAAAGGTATGTACACTGATCGATAAACATCAGCGGCGTCAGAAAGAGATAAAAATAGACTACGCAGCCCATATTGTCCAAGAGGGATTTCTTGTCGGATATGGTATGGATTATGCGGAGGGCTATCGAAATTTGCCTGATATTTACCATCTGAAATTATAACCAGTGAGGAAAACTTATGATAATTACCTGTGAGGAATGCGGTATCCGCTTTAATTTGGATGAAAGCCTGTTGAAACCATCTGGGTCTAAAGTCAGATGCTCCAAATGTAAAACCGTTTTCACAGCATACCCTCCTGAACCGGAAATACAACCGGTGCCACTCAGGGTTGATCAGGGCGCTACTGCCGAATCAGACAATGATCTGGATTTTTCGGATTTGGAGGAGATGTTGGATTCGGATGATTCCATTCCGGATGATTCGGAAAAGAAGGATGAATCAGGCACGAAAACCACTGAGGTTGATGATGATATTAATGAAGAAATCGATATTTCAGGACTTGAGGATATGCTTGACTCGTCAGATGATCTGGAAGTGCCATCAAAGGATGACCAAGATCTGGATCTCGCTATTGATTCGGAGGAAGACACGAAGACTGAAGAAGCGGTATCTGAAAAGAAAGAGTTGGATGACCTGGATCTGGATATATCATTTGACACAGATGATGATGTTGAAACCGATATGATTGAAGAAGATATTGCTGCGGACGAAGATCTGGATCTGTCCCTGGAATCGGATGAAGAAGGCGAAGAAGAGACAGAGGACGCTGAGGATGAGTTGGAGGATCTGGATCTGGACCTGTCGCTGGAATCAGATGAAGAAGGTGAAGAAGAAAAAGCGGGTGCCTCAGATGAGTTGGAGGATCTGGATCTGGACCTGTCGCTGGAATCAGATGAAGAAGGTGAAGAAGAAAAAGCGGGTGCCTCAGATGAGTTGGAGGAATTGGATCTGGATCTGTCTCTGGAATCGGATGAAGACGGCGAAGAAGAGGTCGCTGTAGACGAAGAAGGGTTGGAGGATCTGGAACTTGAACTGGACGGTGTCGAAGAGGAAGGTGCGCTCGAATCCGATTTGTTGTCCACAAAGACCGTTTCTGAAGTTGAGGATGATTCCGATGATCTGAATCTGGAATTGGATATTGATGAAGACGCCGGTGAAGAAGATGAGGAAGAGATCGATCTGGCCGAGCTTGAACAGACGCTTGAAATGGAACTGTTATCTCCTGTTGATGGCGATGAAGACTCCGGGAAAGAAATTGAAAATGTGGACCTTGAGTTGTCAGATGATGATGAAAATATCGTAGATGATGTGGATGAAGAATTGGATATTGCCAATGATGCGGATGTATCGGATATTGAACAGATGCTTGAGATGGATTCAGAAGAAGAAGCAGAAGAGACTCCGGATGAAATGGAATTGGAATTTGATGTTGACGGCGCAGGAGATAAAAAAGAACCTGTTTTTGAGTCAGCAGCAGACGATGATGTTCATACATCCCTGGATTTGACGGCCGGGCAGAAAAAAGAAAAGTCGAAATCGCGACCGGATTCAGATGGTAAACCGGTCGAGAAAAAGAAGATAAGTACCGCTCTGGTTCTATTGATTGTTTTCCTTTTGCTGATCGGTGCTGCGGTGGGCGGATATTTTCTGTTGGTCAGTCAGGGCGTGAAGCTGCCCTCCCTGAATGAATTGAATATTCCGTATATCAGTGATCTGCTCAATCCAGATGCAAAAAAAGATCTGGGGATGGTGGAAACCGTTCAAAACCTGGTGAAGAGTGAGTTCGTTGATAATACCACGCTTGGGAAACTGTTTGTGATTACAGGAAATGTAAAGAATAGCACATCCAAGGCATGTCATTCGGTTAAAGTCACGGCAAAGCTGTATGCCACGGGAAAAAAACTGGCAAAATCCAAAACCGTATACGCCGGAACCAAGATGTCAAAAGAGGAGCTCTCCACCATTGATCTTGAAACCTTGAATAAAAATATGGCAAACCCGCTTTCCAGCACAGGTCAGATAATCCGGATCCTTCCCGGCGGAGAGATTCCATTTATGATCGTGATTCCCAATCTGCCGGAAAACCTGGAAGAGTATAAGGTTATGGTTACCGAATCCATAATGGAGTAAGGAGAAAGCTTTTTTTTCAGCTTGACTATCCTGAATTGAACTGTTAAAAACACGTTCTTTGTTCATACAGGAGCGGCTGAACCCGATGGACAAGAGATAACGATTTATAATAATAGATTTTTCATGGCGATGTAGCTCAGTTGGTCAGAGCATGCGGCTCATATCCGCAGTGTCCGGGGTTCAATTCCCTGCATCGCCACCATTTGAAAGACAACCCGCTGATATCCATTGTCAGCGGGTTTTTTGTTGTGTATCTTTTTTCACGGGTGTTTTTTCCTGTCTGATGGAAATCAAAGGGGTCGCCATGAAGGCAGGATCGTGAGAAATCCTTATGATATGGCGCTTGACAATTATCCGCTTCCTTATTATTCAGAACCTGATAACTTCATTATATTATTGTAATTATATAATTATAAGAAGGGCCTGCTGAACAGGTGGCCGTTGTCGCCTATTGAAATAACCTCAATTTACAAGGAGTCAGCAATGAAAAAGCAATTCTGGATCATGTTTTTTTTGGCTTTGGTTTTCATTCTGTTTGCAGCACCGGTATTTGCCGAAGACCAGGAGATGATTTACGGCAGTCAACTCATGACAGAGCAGGAGCAGATTGAATTTCATCAGAAGATGCGCAATGCACAAACAGCAGAAGATCGCGAACAGATTCTCAGGGAGCATCACGAGCAGATGCAGGAGAGGGCAAAAGAACAGGGACTGACCCTTCCGGATGAGCCGATTCAGAAAGGTACTGGTATGGTTTCCGGCATGGGTAAAGGATCAGGCAAGGGTATGGGATCTGGTCACGGAAAGGGTTCTGGCAGCGGCAAGGGAATGGGCAGTGATCGTGTCCGGTAGGTGAATCGCGGACGATGAACAATAACGGACACAGGATTTGTTTTTGAAAAAGTTTCTTCCCTGGCTGTTTTGCGTACTTGCTGGTACCCAGATGTTTTCGGGTTATGTGGGCCATAACCGGTTTTTCCTGGAATGGTTTTTTCTGGTCCCTCTTCTGTGGGCTATAAGAGACGCGTCTCCGGGCCGGGCTTTTCTGATGGGATGGACAGCCGGTACAATAGGACATGCAGGATTGTTTTACTGGATCGCCCATATGCTGACGACCTTTGCCCGCCTGGCTCCGGTGTTCAGTGTTGCAGGGCTGATCGTGTTTGCAGCCTTGAACGGACTCAGTTATGCGATTATTACCTGGGCCATATGCCGGCTGCGCCTTTCCAGGGGATGGAGTGTCTGGTGGACAGCTCCTTTTGTCTGGACCGCTGTTGAAAATGTGTACCCTTTTATCTTCCCCAACTATATCGGAGCAAGCCAGTATCTTCTCCTCCCGTTAACACAGATCGCCGATATAACAGGCATTCTCGGGATATCCTTCCTGCTGATCTGGTGCAACTCGACTTTCTATACTGTTTTGGAAAGCCTGATGAAACACCGGAAGATCCCGATAAAAACGGTTGCTGTCTTTCTTGCAGCTATCACGGTTACGGTGATATACGGCACAACCCGTATCAAGCAGGTGGATGCGGAAGTCAAAGCTGCACCCAAAATCAGGACAATGATGGTTCAGGCAGGTTTGGGCGAGGCTACGAAATATAATGACCCGCTTGGTTTTCTAAAACTTCATATCAACATGACGCAAGAGGCTATTTCAAAAAAACCGGCTGATGACATTGACCTGGTCATATGGCCGGAGTCTGTGTCCATCTACCCCTTAAGCCGCAAATTAAAAAAGCTGCCGTCTGATTTGTTCGGCAATATCGGAAAACCGCTTCTGTTCGGTACCTTAACCGCTGAAAGGAATCATGGTAAAATTCAGCGCTATGTCAGCGCCATGCTTGCCGACGAACAGAACGCCGTAACCGGTCTGTACGACAAACGCAACCTTGTTCCTTTTGCGGAAGACATCCCTTTGGGCGATATTTTCCCGGAACTGTATGATTGGCTGCCTTACACCAGCCGGTTCCGGCCCGGTAAAAGCCCGGCCCCTCTGCACTTTAAAAACTACAGGCTTTCTCTTAATATCTGTTATGAAGACCTCTTTCACAGACTGGTCCGGCAGAACATGATTGCCGGAATCCCTGATGATAAAGAACCTCCCCATGCCATGGTCAATCTCACAAATGATTCTTGGTATGGAGACACCGTCGAACCGCTGGAGCATCTTGTCTCCGCGAGTTTCCGCTCTATTGAACATCGCCGGGCACTTGTACGTTCCACCAATACCGGCATCAGCGCGATTATTGATCCAGTCGGACGCCTGGATCAACGGACAGGACAATGGACAAAAGAAACCCTTACCGGAGAAGTCCCGATGATGTCCGGGCGGACCTTTTTCAGTTATGCCGGAAACTGGTTCGGCTGGTCAATCACGGCCTTTGTGCTGGCGTTGATTGTTTTTACTTTCTATCCATTTGATCAAACCGGGAAAAAGCATTCGGGTAATGACAAGAGAAAGGCTTCCAACAGATAAGCATGGACGCGGAACTTATTCTTCATCGTTTGCAGCGAGCGGATTCATATAAAGATCTTCATGAAACCGCACTTTTTTGATATTCGGAAGGGCCGCGATTCTTCTGAAATCAATCGGATTCGGCCTATAACTTGACATTATATGCATCAAATGATAATTTGATGCATATAGATAAAAGATAAGGAGGTCAGAAATGAGAACAACACTTGATTTACCAAAGGATTTAATTGACGAGGCTATGAAAGCTACCCGCATTAACACAAAAACACAAGTTATTATTACAGCCTTAGAAGATTTAATAAGGAAATCTAAAATATCAGGATTGAAAAAATTTAAAGGCAAAGTTGATTTGGATATTGATATGGATGCAATTAGAGGCCGTCAATGTCGACATTAGTCGATACATCGATATGGATTGAATATTTCAGGAGTGGGAATTATTCTGAAAAACTTGATTTCCTGATTGATGAAAACCTCGTTGTTATCAACGATCTTATTCTTTCAGAATTAGTCCCCTTTTTGAAAGTGCGTAACCAAAGGAAGGTTATCGATTTATTGCATAATATTAAAAAGTTGAAATTATCGATTAACTGGGATCAGATTATTGATTTCCAATTCAAATGTCTGAAAAATGGTTTAAACGGAATCGGCATTCCCGATCTTATTATTGCTCAAAATGCAATGCAGAATGGAGCTGAAATATATTCACATGATAATCATTTCAGACTCATGAAGGACATCCTCGAATTACATCTCACAGATTAAAAGCTGAGCAATTAATTAAAAGCCTTCGCAATAATCCCTATCAAACACAATCTTTTTTTGAAAAACTTGTTGGTGATCTGGCAGGTCCCCATTTGTGGTGTATTGATATTCAGCATCGGTTGGTTTGCGAAGCAATATGAGACGGGGCCGTCCATTATGTCCGACTTTTTCGAACCATATTCCGAAAAAGTCTTGACTATTTCGGAATGGATGTCAGAAAAGTCGTCATGCAACAACACCTGACCCACAGCATATCCAGGAAGATTTGAATACAAAAATTATACTGCTGACCGGACCTCGCCAAACCGGAAAAACCACATTGGCTAAAATGCTGAAAAGCGATTATGCTTGTTTCAACTTTAACAATAGAGCCAATTTCAAAACGATTAAAAAGCGTCACACCGGCGAAAGCCGATGTCCAGAAAAGAACTGAAAATACTGGATTCCAGCTTTCGCCGG
>PNOB01000206.1 GCA_013824585.1 Desulfobacterium sp.
CAGGTGTCGTTGGCATCACCGAATACCTGGATTCCGGTTTTGTATCCACCGTGATAAGAATTACTGGGAACCACGATTTCTGCGTTGTTATCATTATCCACATCTACGATAATGGGGTATTCTGTACGGGTTCGGGAACCTATACGGGTTTTAAATAGCTGGGCACCGGTTGTTCCCCGGAAAATAAAGAGATACATTTCATCTGCATACACCACCTCAGCCGAGCCATCACCTTCAAAATCAAAAACCGATGATCCGGTTACGTTGGAGGAGGTGTCCTGGATAGCGGCAGACCATCGAACCTTTCCGTTCCCCTCCATGACTACATACCGGTAGCCACCGGCAATGCCGATCTCTGGTTGACCGTCACTGTCAAAATCAGCTATGGTTGGCGGCCCGCCGTGGTCCCGGTTGCGGCCGGATGGTGGAAAATCAATTGGTCCCCATATGATTTGTCCGGTATGCTCCAGCAGATAAACATATCCGCTACTGACAACCACGAGTTCCGGGAAGGGGTCTTCGTCAAAATTGGCTACCGCAGTATATCCATTTCCAACAGCCGAATTTTGCCATAGTATTTGGCCGGTGTGACTATAAACCGTGTTGCCTGCGATCACTTCGGGAAATCCATCCAGATTGATATCAGCGGCAATGGAGTTGTATACGCCGGTACCGCCGGTGCCGGTCCATTTTTTGGACCCATCGTTGTTTAGTACTATCCTGCCGTAGATGATCTCCGGATTTCCATCTGTATCAAGATCGGAAATGGTCACACTGGACCCGCCACTCGTAACGTTGAGTGCAGGGCTGGCCCATTTCAGCTTGCCTTGGTTGTCAAAGGCAAGCATCCGCTTGCCGCTTTCCTCCATCACCAGGATATCCATCAACCCGTCGTTGTCGATATCACCAACAGCAGGACTGCACGTGCCATAGATATCGTATCCGGTGACGGTGAAGATTTCGCCTGAGCCGTCTCCATGAATTGCCCGCAATCTGCCATTCGTATCGCAATTGTCCCCTGTATGGGTTACAAAGATAATGGCCGGGATATCCATTTGATCAATGATACCATCGTTATTGTCATCGGTCAGGTTAGCCACTGCCGGTGTGACCACAACCTGGTCTGAGCTTGGGCTAATGCTGCTTTTTTTCCACTCCCATTCTAAAGCCGGCTTAAAACTGCCGACTGGCGGCACATATTCGCAGGTTGCCATACTGTTGATAATATTATTTTCTTCATTTGTTTCAAAAACCTGTTTGCCGCTGTCGACAAAAGCAAACAGTAAGCTTCCTTTAAAAGTTACAGTGGCATCAACATCAATGGAAACGGTTACGGTTTCATCTACACCAGGACCGGATGAAAGGGTGGTGTTTCCGATCACCTGGTCTTCGCCTGAATCATAGGTGTTGTTAAAATTGGAATCCTCAAATAGCGTTACCTCATAGGGTTCATGAACAGCACTCAAACCGTTGTTGGTGATATCCACCTTCACGGTACCGGTGAGATTCAATGTCTGGCCATCCACCGCAGTGCCCGTCATATCGATGTTTATCGGCTGGATATCCACCTCGTGGTTCACTTGAACGGTCACGGATGCAGATGCGGAGTTGTCCGGATTTGATCCGGTAATGGTATAGGTGGTTGTCTCAGAAGGGGATATGGTTGCCGTTCCTGCCGGGTCCACACTACCGATTCCCGGTGTGATCACACAACTGTGGGTATTGGAAGATGCCCAGGTAAGAACCGTCGAATTGCCGGACAGTATGGTTTCCGGATTTGCAGTGATGCTTACGATTGGTTCATGGTGTTTTACAATAACTGTAGTGGTTGCGGTTGTAATGCCGCCATTTCCGGTAACGGTAATGGTATATTGCCTGGTTTTATCAGGGGTCACTTGTGCTGAACCATTCACCTGAACCTGTCCGATGCCCTGGTTCAGGATAGCCGTGTTTCCATTGACGGATGTCCAGTTGAGGGTTGCGGTTTCTCCTTCAAAGATAGTTGCCGGGGTTGCAGAAAGAGTGACCGTGGGGGGATGAAGTACGGTAATGTTCACCGTTGATGTTGCTACCCCTCCGGGGCCGGTTGCGGTGATGGTATAGGTGGTCGATTCTGCCGGTGAAATGACGGTTGTGCCGTTCACGTCAACTGCTCCAACCCCGGGTTCGATCACACAGGTATCTGCATGGGCGGATGTCCAGGATAACAGGGTGGACTCTCCTTTAACAATGGTGTCAAGGGGCGTAGACATGCTGACGGTCGGCGGTGAAATCACCGTTACTGTTGCACTTGCGGTAGCACTGCCGGCAGGCGCAGTGGCGGTGATGGTATAGGTTGTTGTAACAGTTGGAGATACCGTCATGAAACCATTCACATCCACCTCACCAATGCCTGGATCAATGATACAAGTATTGGCCATACCGGAGTTCCAGGATAGGGTTGCGGACGCTCCCAAGATAATGGTTGACGGATCTGCGGTCAGATGAACTGTAGGCAACATCTGGCCAATCCCAATGGTAAGATATGTTCCGGGTTTGCTTCTGAGCTCCACCCGGATGGTATTGATCTTATCCAGGACAACGGGAAGGCCCAGGATGTAAACATCCTGTTTAAAATCTTTGGGCTCGTATATCTGCTCTCCGTTGATAAAAATAAGGGCACTGGTAACACGATGTTTGCTGTCAGCCTCACAGTTGCGGATGATCAGATATCCTGGGCCGGGGGTTGCGGAAAAGGTATCTTCATAAATATTGGGAGAGCCTGTGGTACGCAGATATTGCTTTGGACCGAAAATGCCCTGCTCCCCGTTGGGGAAGGATGCTTCTGCATGAGCTGAGGTAAAAGCTATTCCCTGAAGTGCGATAAAAAGAAGTAAACCCTTTGCGATGAAACAGTTGAGGAATTTTTTGATGTTCATGTTTGGCCCTTTATTTTGCAGTTTGAATTGGTCTGCCATAAATTCATATCCAGTATTTGATGGGCTTTAGTATAGCGAAAGGCATGCCAAACCAATCCATAACCAATAACAACCTGTTTTTTTATCGTTTTCTGTCATCGGAACAATCTTCATGAACAGATTAACCCATATGAATTTTTTCATAGTTTTTGTTGAAAAAATGAATGCATTTAATTTTTATTATATGATATCTAATGGTTATAATAATTATGCCAAATGTCATAGATATGAGCTTTGTCATAGGGGTTCACGATTGGAATTTGTCAAATCGGTCAGTAAAAATCTGGATCTTTCAGATTCTTATTGTCCACGATTGATGCGCTTGCTCAAAGCAGATTGCGTAATTCCAAGCATTGTCGCGGCTATCGATTGATTGTTGTTGGCTCTTTTCATCGCCTCATTGATTAATAAATGACTGGCAAGCTTAAGCGAGGGAAGGTTTTCATGGAAAGTTATGAGATCGAATTCGTTTTTTGATATCTCGGAAATAGAAGTATCTTGGCGGGCACCATACTTTTGTGTTAAATGCGATTTAAATACGCTCAGTGATAAAGTTCTACTCTTGTGTTTGCTCAAAGCATCAACAATCATAGCCTGCAATTCGCGAATGTTCCCATGAAAGGGATGGGTTTGTAAAAGCAGGCTTAGCTCATTTGGAACAGTCGGTTTTTTCTTTCCTTGTTCTATCGCAGCTTGATTCAAGAAATGATCAATTAATAGTGGCAGATCTTCTTTTCGTTCTCGCAATGGGGGAATATGAATATGATGGGTGCGCAACCGATAATTTAGATCTTCCCGGAAGTGTCCTGATCTTTGCAGATCCCATAGATTTTTATTGGTCGCGGCCACAATCCGGATATTGGCTTTTCGGGGTTTATCACTCCCCAAGGGCAAATATTCGCCCTCTTGAACAAGTCGTAAGAGTTTTGTTTGGGACATGGGGCTTAAATCGCCAATCTCATCCAGAAAAAGAGTGCCGGATGCCGCCTGTTCGATTAAACCCTTTTTATTTTTGTCAGCACCGGTAAAGGCACCCTTTACATGGCCAAACAAGGTGTCGGAGAATAAAATATCATCCAAACCCGCGACATTCACAGGTATGAAAGGGCCTTTGCGATTGCTGAGAACATGAATGGATTTTGAAACCATTTCTTTTCCCACGCCGGTTTCACCGGTGACTAATACCGGCCATGACGTAGAGGAAATGGTTTCAATAGTACAAAAAATTTCCATCATCTTTTCATTCCGGGTAATGATATGCTTGAATCGCTCAGGATGTTGAAGCGTATTGGATTGTAATCTCAGTTGTTGATTCTCTCGTTCAGCTTTTCGTATCCTGAGTGCTCGATTTACGGTTGCGAACAAAATATCTTTATCTGCGGGTTTGGTTAAATAGTCGAATGCGCCGTCTTTCGTACACTGAACGACTGTTGGGACATTCATGGATCCGGTTACGATAATAACAGGAACCTCTGCATAGTTTTGCTGTATTTTTTGTAATAGCTCTTGCCCGGACATGTTGGGCATTTGCAGATCAATCAAGGCAATCTCGATAGAATTTTGCGAAAACAGCTCCATGACCTTGGTGCTGTCATTGCAGGTGATCACATTGTTAATGCCCGCTTTATGTAACTGTCTTTTTAATAAACCAAGACTAACGACATCGTCGTCAACCACTAAGATCGGATGTTGGTGATTTTGGGAGATGGCCATAAAAAAAAGCTATGTATATTTTATAGTTAAAGATGAGATCCAAAAAGAATAAACATTTTTTTATAAATGGCATTAGTTGATCTCTTTACATTTGTCAATAATATTGTCGCAACTAATTTGCGATAATAATATTGGATTTACCGAACGGGTATTCTTGGATAATTTGGTTTGCAGGGGATCTGATGCTTTTGGGCAAGCCCGGCAATTTCAGCAATGGGCTGGATTGTTCCGACTTCGTTGTTGGCATGCATGATCGTGATGAGAATGGTGTCGGAGCCTATTGCCTTTTCGATTTCCGGAATGCGGATCAAACCCTCCGGGTCAACAGGCAGACGGGTGATCCGGAAGCCATCCTGTTCCAGGAAATTACAGACCTCCAGTACAGCCGGATGTTCAATGGTGCATGTGATGATATGGGGTTCAGGCAAGTGGATGGTTTTTCTCCAGAACAGCAGGTCAAATTATTTTGACTTTTGCTGAAAAGTCTGTTTGAACAAGGGACTTGGAAAAAATGGAACGCTTCCGTGTCGGAAGTTGATCAGGCATCATTCATTAAACAATTGGAGACAATCATGATCAAAGAAAAAATTGAAGATAATATTGTGATCGCGACTCTTGCAAATGGGAAAACCAATCCCTTTACTGTGGAAATCTTGAAACAGATTGATGAAGTCGTAAAGAAGGTGAACGAAGATGAAACGCTGAAGGGGATTGTCCTCACCGGAGAAGGCCGCTTTTTTTCAAGCGGGTTTCATCTCCCCATGTTTTTAGGGTTTAAGAATCATGACGAAGCGGTTGATTTCTTCTTACATGAGGAAGAAGTGCTGATCAATTTTCTGACCTGTAAAAAACCGGTTGTATCGGCCATAAACGGTCATTGTGCAGCAGCCGGACTGATATTCTCAATGGCAGCGGATTACCGGATCGCCAAGTTTCATGAGAAGATCAAGATCGGCATGTCAGAGATCAAAATCGGTCTTGCCCTTTCCATTGCCCAGAATGAGGTGATGCGGTTTGGCCTGGATACGGATAAAAAATACCGGGATGTCATGTATTTTGGAAAGATGATGGGCGTCCATCAGGCCAAAGAGATGGGGATCATTGATGAGGTTGTCAATGATGATGAGGAACTGATCCGAAGGGCCAAAGAGATTGTCTGTCTCTGGATCGATACGCCCAATCGGCCGTTTATCAACATGAAAGCATTGTTAAAGAAAGATACGGTCGAGCGGATTCGGAAAAACCTTGCTGAAGGGGTATGGAAAGAAGCGCTTCACTGCTTTTTCAAGGATGATGTAAGGGCTACGCTCGAATTTGTCCAGGCGACCATGGGAGGATAGGGAGGTTGATCCATGAAGATACAGCATATCCGGAATGCATGCATGATCATTCATTGCAGCGGGCACAGAATCCTGGTGGATCCATGCCTCAGTCCAAAGGGCAGTCTGCCGCCATATTCTTTTATCCGGAAAAAACCCCGGCGTAACCCTACGGTTGATCTGCCTTTGAATGCAGAATCCATGTTAAGCCAGATTACAGCGGGAATGGTCACCCATTGCCGTTTCGGACACTTTGATCACCTTGATGGTGCAGGAGTTCGTCTGCTGGTGCAAAAAAAAGTTCCTGTTTATTGCAACGTCCTTGATGAACCGTTTTTGCAAAGACGCCGAATCTGCACCGTTCCCCTTAAAATGAATGAACAGAGTGAATTCCTGACAGGGGAAATCACCATGTTCCCTGCAGCACATGGGCGGGGTCTGGCTGGCTGGTTCATGAGGCCCGGAGCAGGATATCTCATTGAACCAGTGGGAGAAAAATCGATTTATATCAGCGGCGATACGGTTATGACCCCGACGGTTATGTATGTACTGAAAGATCTTCAACCGGATATTGCCGTATTGAACGCAGGAACAGCAACCCTTGATTTCGGAAAACCGATTCTCATGTCCATGGAAGAGCAACTGGAGTTCATAAAAGCCGCCCCTGGCAAGGTCATTGCCGTTCATCTGGATTGTCTCAATCATTTGTCAACCACTCGTGACATGCTGAAACATGCTGTTTCAAAAGCAGGGTTATCGGATAAAGTTATGATTCCGTCCGATGGCGAGGAAATGGAGTTATAAACCCGGCTGATTGGGTGTCAGTTCTTTTTGCAGATATTGCCCGGTATAACTTTTTGGGGATCTGGCTATTTTTTCGGGAGATCCTTCAGCCACAATACGGCCGCCATCATCGCCGCCTTCCGGGCCCATGTCAATAATCCAGTCTGCTGTCTTAATCACATCCAGGTTATGTTCAATCACGACGACGGTATTTCCGGACGCAACCAGACTGCTGAGAACATTCAGCAGCAGTTTGATATCATCAAAATGAAGACCGGTGGTTGGTTCATCCAGTATGTATAAAGTTCTTCCGGTCTCTCTTTTGGAAAGTTCGCGTGCCAGCTTGATTCTCTGGGCTTCGCCTCCGGAAAGCGTCGTCGCAGCCTGCCCAAGCTTGATATAAGACAGTCCGACCTGCATCAGCGTGTTCAAGATGGTGATGATTTTTGGATGGTTTTTGAATAGATCCATTGCCTGGGCAACGGACATATCTAGTACATCGGCAATCGAGTGGCCTTTATACAGAATTTCAAGGGTTGAGCTGTTAAACCGTTTTCCCTTGCAGACCTCGCAAGGAACAAACACATCTGCCAGGAAATGCATCTCCACACGGATATATCCGTCTCCGCTGCATGATTCGCAGCGTCCTCCTTTTACATTGAAAGAGAATCGGCCTTTCTGGTATCCCCTTGCCCGGGATTCCGGTAGCATGGCAAACAGGTCCCGGATATGGGTAAAGAGCTGCGTATAGGTGGCTGGATTGCTTCTGGGGGTCCGGCCAATGGCCTTCTGGTCGATATTGATTACCTTGTCCAGGTT
>PNOB01000207.1 GCA_013824585.1 Desulfobacterium sp.
CCCCAAGCGTATCAGCTGCGGTGACTACACTTAAGCTACCCATTGCACTGCTGGCACCAATGGTAACTCTGACACCGGAAAGACCGCTCTGCATTATACTTCCGGAAGCCAGAACCGATCCGGTTGCCAGGGTATCGCCTGTAGTCATGACACTCCTGCTGCCCATAGCACTGCTGGCAGCGATGGTGACCGCAACACCGGAAAGACCGCTCTGCAAAATACTTCCGGATGCCAAAACCGTTCCGATAGCCAAGGTATCACCGGTCGTAATGACACTCGCGCTGCCCATAACACTGCTGGCGCCAATGGTGACCGCAACACCGGAAAGACCGCTCTGCAAAACACTACCGGAGGCCAAAACTGATCCGGCTGCCAGGGTTGAGCCAACGATCAGACTGCTGGCTCCTGCCATGGGAACGCTGGAAGCTGCGACCTGAACCGTGTCGGTAAGGTCTTCTGTGGTGGAAAGACTCAGAATCGAACCTGCGTTCAGGATGGAGCTGGCCTCAATCGTACTGCTGCCAAGCAGGTTGCTGACCGCTGCGATTCTTGCATCCCCGCCAAAGGAAGAGTTGGCTCCGATAATGGTACCGGTTCCCAGAATTGAATTCTGGGCAAGAGTTGATCCGCTTACCAGGGTAGAGGATGCGGTTGTTGTGATAGCGGAAGCGAACATACCGCCGGATAATGCCTGATCCGCAGTCCAACTGGCAGCCAGTACGGAATCTTCGGCCAGACTGGAACCTGCGGCGATCGTTGAATCAATGGTGGTCGTGGTTGTTCCGGCTGTTTCCAGATCGGTTGTCAACGCAACAACATCACCATCTCCGATATCGGTAATTGTGATTTCAGCCGATCCCTCCTGGTTGAGAACAATGTATCCCAATGTGGAAAGATTGGTTCCCCCGAAAACAGCATCGGTTCCTTCTCCTGACGCAGAGTCATGAGTAACCTGTATGGCCCGTGCATCGGTCGAAGTCAGGGTCAGATACCCGGCATTGTTGATACTGGCGAGAACACCATGCTGGGAAGACTTGGAATTGATCGCCTTTACCAAAGATCCGTCTGAATCACTCTGCTGAACATTGAGCTGACCGATCTGAACGCCGTTGATGGAAAAACCACTGTCGGTAGTTCCGGCCTGAACAGCCAGTGAAGTTGAACTTTTTACGCTTGCCGTGGCGGAAATTCCCAGAACATCGCTCAGTTTGTTGATGTTGTCCGCAACCGTCCCCATGCTGTTTTCCCGGGAATTGTTGTACTGAACGTTGGTGGATTCCACGACAAAATGCTGATTCTGCAGATTGCTGTAGATGGCAAGCTCAACAGAACCAGCCTGATTTCCTCTAACATAAAGATTTCCAGTGGTCACATGACCGATCTTGGTGGACTGTGCAGAAGCAATGGAAACACTGACTGTCTCACCAGAATAGGCACCGACCTGGAAGGCTTTATTGGTGAAGTTACCAAAAAGAAGCTTCTGATTGTTGAACGCCGTTGTCTTGGCAATGATATCAAGTTCTTCCATCAGCTTGTTAATATCTGACTGAATCGCTTTTCGGGATTGGGTTGTCTGACCATCCTGTGCAGCCTGGATCGCTTTGGTTTTGATCGTGTTCACGATGTTAATAGACTCTTCCAGAGCTGCATCCGCAGTCTGCACAATGCTAATCCCGTCATTGGCATTCCGGATTGCCTGTCCGAGACCCAGTGCCTGGGACTTCAATGAATCGGCAATGGCCATGCCTGATGCATCATCAGCCGCCTTGTTAATACGCAGACCAGAAGACAGTTTCTCCAGCGAACTGGATAAACCCATATCGTTCTTGACCATGCTTTTATGCGCATTCAAGGCTGCCACGTTTGTGTTGATTCTTAACGCCATAATTTTACCTCCGTGTGTAATGGATTGGGGATTCCGTTCCCCGTTTTAAAAATGTTTCAATTGAATCATTTTTGCTGTAAACAAAACGCTGCCAACAAACATAAAGTTATTTAATCCGGCTGGTTATCACCTCCCTTTGGTTTGATTTTTGATAAACAGGAAGAATGAGGCGATAGAGGGCCTCAATAAGGTTATCGGCATTTCAGCGCTGTGCTTGAATTTTTTTTAATCCAATTTTACAAAAGAAGAGATCAGGCAGGGTGTGAAAATTTTTTTGATGGGCATCCGGATCATGAAGACAGGAAAACTTTCCATATTTCTTTCAAAGCCTTCTCAAATGTGGCACAAAACTTTTTTCTGTCCATCAGCGAAGAACCCAGCATGGCAGGTCTGAGGCTGTTTCGATATTCCTGAATCTGTTCAGGATTCTTTCCCAGTACAATTGATTTTCGAATATATTCATCCTCGGAATCCGCAATCAGTTCCTTCCTGTTGATACTGCTGAGCAGGCTGACGCCAACCCGGGAAACATGGGTTTTCCCGGCCAGGGTGATGACAGGGACACCCATCCACAAAGCATCGCATGTTGTGGTTGTGCCGTTATAAGGAAAAGGATCCAGACTAATGTCGATATTCTGATAGGAATTCAGATGGTCTGTATCGGAAGCCTGATGGCTCAGAAACTTTATTCTTTCCGGCGCGATTCCATGTCGGGAAAAGTCGTCTATGATTTGTTTTTGAACCTTGTCATCCTGATATGCTTTTGATTTTAAAATCATTTCAGCATGTGGAACCTGGGACAGAATCCTTGCCCAGACCGAAATGACATGCGGTGTTATTTTGGCACGCTGATTAAACGATCCAAATGTAAGGGTTCCATTGGAGCTGGTTTGAACTTTTGAGTTGATTGAAATCTCGACCTTGGGTTGATAACACAAAAATCCAGATGAAAGGCGGATCAGGTTTTCTGTATATAAATGATCGGTCATGCCCGGTGGATCAGCCCATGAATCCGTAATGCGATATTGAATTGCTGGCAGTCCGGTGGTGTTGGGATACCCAAGGTAGGACAGTTGGATGGGTGAAGGTTTTCGGGCAAACACTCCCAACCGGTTGTTTGCCGTGTGCCCTGCCAGATCCACCAGAATATCGATCCGGTCTTGCCGTATCCTTTCCGCGGCTGCGATATCCGATAATCCGCAGATATCCCACCATTGGCCAGCCCTGCTTTTCAACCGTTCCGTAACCAAATCGGTGACCGAAGCATCTGAATAGCAGACAACCTGAAAAAAAGACCGATCATGACCCATTATCAAAGGTTCAATAAAACACGCCACGGAATGATCCCTGAAATCCGGAGACACATAACCGATCCGCAGACACCTGTCCGGAGAACAGATGACAGGCTTGGGCAGTTCCAGCGGCTTCACAGTTTTTGTCTGCTGCATCCCCCATGTCCAGTGTTCTTTGAAAACCTGATTTTCATCAAGGCCTTCCTGAAAATTCAGGCTGTAGAGCAGATTGGAACATGCTGTGCTGCTATCAGGCTCAATCGCAAGGGCGGTTCGGTAATATTTCACGGCCTCATCGTGCTGCCCCATGTTCAGAAAACAGTTGCCCATGTTGTTGATTGCCTCAAGAAAATCCGGTTTCAGGGACAACACCTTCCGGTAACAGGTCACGGCATCGGATATCATTCCCAGGTCTTTGAAAATATTTCCGATATTATTGTAAACCTCTGCATATTCCGGATTGATCGCCAAAGTCTTCTGATACAAAAAAACCGCCTCCTTGATCTTTCCTCTGAACTGGCAGCCATGTGCCAGATTGTATAATGCTTCCGGATAATCCGGGAAGATCACCAATGCCTTTTGATAACATTCCATGGCGTTTTCCCACTTGTTCAGAGTTGCATAGGCATTCCCCATATTGTTGAAGGATTCGGCATGATCCGGTCTGATTTGAATCGCAGCCTCATACCATAGGATGGATTGATCAAACATCCCGAGTTTTTTATAGCTGTTGGCCATATTATAACAACCATCCGGATCATCAGGAACAATACGGAGCGCTTCCTGATACCAGCCAATCGCTTCCTTATAATGATTTTCCGCACTCTTCACATTCCCCATGTTGAAGTAAGCAGCTGCATAATCCGGCTTTAAATGAATGGCTTTATGATAGCATGCGGCTGCCTTGTCATATTGTCCGTCTGACTGAAAAACACTTCCCAGATTGGTATGATAATACGGATTTTCCGGTTGATTGCGGATCGCCCGGGTGATCAAGCGGATGGCAATACTGTTTTTCCCGATCTGGTAGGCAATAATCCCGGACAGATGAAGCGCGTCAGAATGTTCCGGATCCTGTTGAAGAATCTGTCTGTAGATCTTCTGCGCCTCTTCCAGCGCTCCCTGGTTATGATAAGCCAGGGCTGTTTCCAGATCTCTTGCGACCTCCGGCAGCCAGGCTTTCTGAAAATCAACTTCCGGCCAATGATATTCAATTGTTGGTTTTAAAGCAGCGTCCATCATCATGTCAGCTCCATTCCTGTCTTGTTCCGGGCATTGGTGGGAACCATCCTGAACTGGAAATAAATATCTGTCTCCGGCTCAGATGGTGCAAGAGAAATGCCAGTATCATTGCAGAATACGGATATGGCTTTCTACTTCATAAAGATGGACGATGATGAAACAACCGCCGGGATACCGGGTCATCTGTATAAGATGATTTTCATTTTCAGCCAATAGGAAACACTTTGATTTTCCGGAAAATTTTTCCCATGCAGCATGGAATTGTTTTCCGGAAAAGGTTGCCCCCTGCTTTTTTCTTACTGGAAAAAACATTCATGACTTTAACTTTCAATACGAATTCAGACGTGCTTTCATGTTGATTCTATGTATGGTCACACAAAGGGCAGGCACAGGGGCCTGCCCCTACGGATCATGCCATCCTGATGCAAAATCAAATAAATGCATGGCACAGTGATTGCTATCCTTCTCAGATGAAAGCATGTCCGATGCTCCTGCGCGTTGCTATTTTTTTACCATGCTGTCGAAGTTAATGTTCAAGTTAAACCAGCAGATGACCGATACTCAGTCTATAGGCCGCTCTTCACCAACCCTCTAAAAAAAGGAGAGCCTGTTGATACTCGATACGGAAAAAATAGAAAATTTCAAATTTTTCCTGAATAAAATCGAAAGGGAGACCTACCCGGAACCGCCATCCGAACTCCATACCGGAATTACACATCAGGTCATTACCTATCTACAGAATCAGTATCCGATTTCACAGGTAAACCGGATTCTGGACGTGGGATGCGGGCAAGGGGCTGCACTGGATCTGTTTCAAAAAATGGAAAAAAAGACAGTGGGTATCACCCTGAACCAGGAGGATCTGAAAGCATGCCGAGAAAAAGGATATGAAGTGTATTACATGGATCAGTCTTTTCTGGAATTCAAAGATGGTTCCTTTGATCTGGTATGGTGCAGGCATTGCCTTGAACACAGCATCTTTCCGATCTATACGCTTTCCGGATTCATGAGGGTGCTTTCGCCCAAGGGATACCTGTATGTGGAAGTTCCGGCTCCGGAAACATCCTGTCATCACGAACGGAATCCCAACCACTACTCTGTTCTGGGAAAGGAGATGTGGGCAGATCTTTTCAGAAGAACCGGTTTCACCATACTGGACATGCTGGATATCCAGTTTACAGTTCAGGCTGGCCCGGACACCTATTGGAGTTTTGTTTTACAGAATTCATAAACCAATCCATCTGCAACTGTATTGCAGTGTTCTATTTTTTTCACCCATGGATTGCCTGATATAAAAAACCAAGGAGACGATCATGGATCCAAATTTTTCAGGACTCATTGACAAACCATCCTCTTCCGGGCTGTCAATGGCAGATGCCCATACAAAACACCTTGATATCCCGGATTATTATGAGACCAACCTGGCCATACTGCAAAAACATCATCCCCATGTCTTTCAGATGATTTCCGATGACAGGCCGGAACCCTTTGGAGAAATCATTCTTTCTCAGACTGGGAAACCCAACCTGAGATTTTATAACCAAAAGGAAGAGCCCATTTTCCTTCACGACCAGAACAATCCGGAAAGAGAGACTGAACAATTCCTGAACATGGTGCCAAAAAATTCCACCGGTGTTGTTACGCTTATCGGAATGGGGCTTGGATATACACCGCTGGCGCTGATGCGGGAAAGGTCGACCGTTCGGCATTTTGTTGTTTTTGATCTGAAACCCGGAATTTTCCTTCAGGCGCTGCATGTCACGGATCTGTCACCGATTCTGGCCGATCCACGGCTCCGGTTGTCCATCGGTCCGGAACCTGCAGTTGATCAGGCATTGTCCATCGCCTCCCGTGCACTTCAGTTGGAATCGATTCACACCTTGAAACATCTGACCTCCATGACGGTTGATCCTGAAGCCTATGAAAAACTCGGAGACAAAATATTCGCCTGTGTCAATGAGTACAATGTTGCCGGAGCAACCGTATCGGTTTTCGGAAAGGACTTTATGGCTAACCGATTCAGCCATCTCACCTCGATCCGTCATCATTATCTGCTGGAAAAATTACAAAACGAATTCAAGGACGTCCCGGCAATCCTTGTAGCAGGAGGCCCCTCACTGGATAAAAACATTCATCTCCTCAAAAAAGCCAAAGACAAAGCGATCATCATCGCAGTGGATACTGTCCTGCCGGCACTTCTAAAAAATGGGATTACCCCTGATTTTATGACATCCATTGATCCGGAAGACTTTACGCATGAAAAATTTGTTGCTGTACTTCCCTGGGCAAAAGACGTCTCCCTGATTTGCGCAGCATGGGTATCCCCAAAAGTCCCAAAAATCTTCCCGGACAACAGAGTGTTCTGGACTTTTGCCGGAAACCGGATCGAATCATGGCTGAATTATCTTCTGGGAGGAAGAGTATTGACTACCGGTGCAAAAACAGTAGCCCATCTGAATTTCATTGCAGCAACGATTCTGGGATGCAACCCCATGATTTTTGTCGGGCAGGATCTGGCTTTTTCCGATCAGAAAGATCATGCAACCCATACTGTGCTGTCAAACCAGAATGCCATCAGCAATTTTCTGAAAGCAGAAAAGGATATCATCCTGGTGGATGGAATCAACGGCGGAAAGGTACCTACAAACCGTGCATTCTACAGCATGAAAATACAATTTGAAAAAATGATTGAAGGTCAGCCCGGCCGATACATCAACGCAACCGAAGGTGGGGCTCACATCGATGGAACAGAAGTTCTGACCCTTGAGGAGGCATTGAATCAATACTGCAACACTCCACAAAACATCACCCAATTCATGGAGACATTTATTCAACATTCAAAACCGCTGGACATGAACAAACTCATAGCTGAATTTCACAACTTCCTCCGGCAGATCAGCCTGATCCGGAAAAACATTAAAAAATCAGACAAAATCACAAAGGAAATTCATGACAAGCTTGTAAAACATCAAAAAGCAGGAACACGATTTTCCTGTGTTACCTCCCTTCCCAAATCCTTGCAGAAACAGCTTTGCGAAATCGATGCATGTCATAAAGAGATTGATACTGCTGCAAACATCTGGCAACTGCTGGAAGAATTGACCATGGAAGGACTTCGGAAAAGTGAACGGCAGATGCACCTC
>PNOB01000208.1 GCA_013824585.1 Desulfobacterium sp.
GAATAGTTGCATAAAAAAATTAACAAATAAGCCTTAACAAATAAAAAAATGTCTCAAAAAAAATTTCAACCGTTCTCTTATTCCTACCCTGAAAGAAAATTATCAAATTCCACCGCTTTTGCAGATGAGAAGTTCAAGGGCATTCATTTTTTCAAGAATTATTTGTTCAACATAATAAATTCAAATTCTGAATAAGAATTGCTTTTAACCTTGATTTTCAGGCCCCGATCAAATAATTTTTATTCCGGATTGAAAACACCCTATCATAACCACCTGAAACAGTGAAAGGACAAAAACAATGGCGGATTCTATTCTGATCACTGGTGCTTCTTCCGGAATCGGAAAGGCACTGGCTTTTGAAATGGCTCAACGCGGCTACACCCTGGGACTTGCAGCACGACGGGAGGATGAACTTGAAACCATCCAGAAGCAGATCCGGGAAAAACATCCTTCCACAAAAATCGCAGTCCGCCATCTGGATGTAACGGCTTATGAAACCATACCTGAAGTTTTAGCCTATTTCACCAGCGCCCTGGGCTGTATTGATATTGTCATGGTAAATGCCGGCATTGGACTGGGGGAAAAGGTCGGTCGCGGAAAATTTGATCAGGCCAGAAGAACTATTGAAACCAATATGATCGGAGCCATGGCAACCGTGGATGCTGCTGTCCAGTATTTTTTAAACCAGGGAAAAGGGCATATTGTGGGGGTTTCTTCGGTTGCGGCTTTCCGGGGCATGCCGGGCAATGCATCTTACAGCGCGTCCAAGGCAGGATTTGCTGTCTACCTGGAAGCACTCCGGGCAGAAGTATATAAAAAAAATATCCACGTCACGGTTCTGTATCCCGGCTATATTGACACCCCGTTGAACAATATGATTTCCAGCAGGCCCTTTCTGATTTCTGTTGAAAAAGGAGCATCCATTATCGCCGACCTGATTGAAAAAAAGGTAAAATCATCAACTGTCCCGGTTTTTCCCTGGAATATTGTGGGAAAACTCCTGAAACTCCTCCCCACATCGGTGATCGCTAAAATGGGATGAAAAATTACATTTCAGTACAGGCAGTTTGATGATGTACTGGATGATTATACTATCCCGGAAAATCTTGCTGTTCCTGGAATGAATTTCCGCATTCTGAAAGGGTGATTCTCCAGAGTAAATTATGTAACAAATTAAAATGATATTAAAAATTGATATTATTCTATATGGCACAGCCTTTGCTAACCCTTGTTGTAAGCCCTGATTTGACTGAAGTATCACGCATATCCCTTAAGGAGAACAAGCTTTGCAGATGGGATATGGTGTATCAAACCGTAAATGGCTGCTGATTGAAAAAAAAGGTAAAATCATCGACAGTCCCGGTTTTTCCCTGGAATATTGTGGGAAAGCTCCTGAAACTCCTTCCCACATTAGTGATCGCCAAAATGGCATGAAGAATTTCATTTCAGTACAGGCAGTTTGATGCCGATGTTATGTATATCCAAATACTTTTCCTGACACTCAACCATACCGCGGGAAACACGCTTTCTTTCTGTTGAGAAACAAATACTATCCATATAAATTTGTTTCCCCGATTATGAATTAACCTTATCAGAACCATATAACGATTGTGTAATCTGTTTTGGTAAAGGAGGATAGAATGGGAATATTATGGTTTGTCATTGGTATTTTTGTAGGTGGTTCAATCGGAACACTTTTGATGGCAGCTGCATGTCTGGCAGCCCGGTCCGATCATCTGAGACAGGAAAAGACCTGGTCTGGAGCGTATGAAAGGATCATCATGGAAGGGGAACGAAAATAGCAACTCTCCCTAAAATCCTGTCCCATTGATCCTGCCAATTTCATTTACCTGTTTGAGCCAATTTGAAAAGTCTGTTGTTGTCATTCCGGCGAAAGCTGGAATCCAGTATTTTCGGTTCTTTTCTGGACACCGGCTTTCGCCGGTGTGACGCTTTATGATAGTTTTGAAATTGGTTCGTTTGTTTTCATTGCAGCAACATGAAAATATTGTTTTGCCATAATACCCATAATTTTTCGAGCATGGGATGACGGCTTTATTGAATCAACGAATTCTTCTTATTCACGGATTTCTTCTTATTCGATGGTCCCGCATCCCCATACTTTTGCATTTTATGCAGATCAAGCTGGGAGAGCACCCACTGGTTGTTGTGCTTTTTGGATAAAAACATGACATACCCTGCCATTTTCGAATAGACAAACCGGATATAGGTCATCTGGGATGTGGCTGTTTCATTTGTTGTCACAACCTGATAGCCCTGATACGGGCCATACAGCATCTCGATATTTTTAAAAAACGCAATCCTCTCAACCAGAATGGTCGCATTGGCCCATGGACTGTCCTGAAACCACTTTCTTACGGCTGCTTCATATCCCTCCTTTGCATACGCCTGTAGACCATTTACAATATATTTCGGCACACGAACATCTGCTGACTTGTCAGCAGCCATCGCTGCTGGCGAAATATGGATGATGGTGGCAGATAGATAGAGGACAATCATCGTGATGATACACCTTTGTCGTTTCATCTGGTTAATTCCTTTGCCTGAAATCTATCTTCAAAAATTATTTCCACTGAATTTTCGGCGTCTTACGCTCCGGCAGCCGAAAATATTTTGGTTTTCCATATCCCACCATCATGGCGTACTGATGGACATGCCCTTTGGGTAATCCCACAGCATCCTGCAGCGGCTTCCAGGAAAGAAGCGCTCCATGCAGAAGACCGGCCCAGCAAGTGCCGATATTCATTTTTTGAGCGGCCAGTTCCAGATAGGACAGGGACAGGCTCACATCCACCATGCCGCTGATGGCAGCAGCAGGGGCTGAGGCAATCACCAGCGCCGGGGCGTTTCGCAGCACAACATCCATACCCATTTCCCAGGCTGCAATGATCAGAGGAATGTAGGGAAGTCTGGCTGCTTCCGGATCATTTTCCTTAACGTATTTCATCCAGTCCACGGTCAGACCGGCCAGGTTGCGGATTTTCTCTTTGTCTGTTAACACCGTCCACTCCACAAGCTGGCTGTTGCTGCCTGTAGGCGCATAGCGGGCGATTTCAATCAGCCGCTGAATCGTTTCCTTTTCTACCGGCTTGTCCTTGAAGAACCGGACCGATCTGCGGGAGCGCAGAAACTGAATTGCCTGTTCCTCATTGATTATCAAGTCTTTGCTGATGGGCGGACAGGCTTCAATCGGAATCTTCTCATGGCTGAGGGCTCCGTGCGGACAAACCGCAACACAGTGACCGCACAGCAGACAAACCTGTTCGCCGCCCGGAACCATTTCCGGAACACTTTCCTTGTCTTTCATATAGATGATGACCAGCGGGCATTCACCCACGCAGATACCGTCCTTCTTGCACTTGCTTTCATCAATATGTAAAAATCCCATTTTTTACCTCGCTTTTTCGATTATGTTCATTGAGCCGCATCAGAGACTCTGTTGCATTGCCCTGTTCGAAACAGATCATTGATTACTTCTACCATATTGGTTGGATATTGAACAAAAGCACCGGCTCCGGAGCGATACAGTTCTTCTTTTGTTCCATATCCCCATAGAACGCCGATACCACAAATCTTGTTGTTTTGGGCCCCAAGCATGTCCTGTTCCCGATCACCGATCATCATGGTCCGGGTCGGATCAAGTACTTCCTGCTTCAGAATGTGGGATATCAAACTGGTTTTGTCACTGTGTTTACCGTCCAGCTCGCTTCCGTAAACTCTGTTGAAAAATTTATTCAGGCCAAAATGAATCACGATACGCTCCGCATAGACCGTTGGTTTTGCTGTAGCGACATAGAGCGTATAACCAAAATCTTTCAAAGTTGTCAGCGTTTCGACAATCCCCGGATATACCTCATTCTCAAAGAGCCCAATTGAACCAAATCTCTCTCGATATTTTGCCAGAGCGATTTTCGCAAGCTGATCATCGCTTGATCCAAGCAGCTCTGCAAAAATCTTCTGCAAAGGAGGGCCGATACACCATCGAAGATTCTCAGGAGACGGCGCCGTCCTGCCAAGTTCATTCAGCGCATATGTAATACAGCTTGTTATACCCAAAAACGGGTCTGTCAGTGTTCCATCCAGATCGAATAACAGATTCATGTCTCTCTTTTCATTTTCTTGCCTGGGCTTTTTTATAGACCCTATTTTTATCTCTTTTCCCGATCGCAATTACCAAAACATAGATTTCTTTGTCGATTACTTCATAAACAAGTCGGTATCCACTCGCTCTGAGTTTAATTTTGTAATGGTTTTTAAACCCTGAAAGCTGACAACTTTGCACATGTGGAGACTCAAGACGTTCCTGTAGCTTTTTCTTGAATTGAATCTGGACTGCATTGTCGAGGTTTTTCCATTCTTTAAGTGCTGTTGGAAGAAATTTTAATTTATAGCTCATCCAATGTTACTTCCACGGCTGAAACTTTTTCATGCTGACGCTCCTTAACAATAACTCCTAATTGGAAATTTTCAATTTTTTCGAGCAGTGCTTCGTATGTCTTCGCCGGGACAAGATAAGCTGTTGGCCTGTTATGATTAAGAATGGCTATCGGCTCACCGCCAGACTGCTCAATGAGGGCAGAAGGGTTTTTCTTCAATTCTGATATACTTACTGAACAACTCGCTAATACGGATTCCATGATTACACCTATAAATTTTTTATTTAGACCACAATTATGGATCAATTATAGTGCTTATTTTTAATGATGGCAAGTTGTATTTTGATGGTTTACGCCCGGCATAAGAGCGGTGTCTTCTGGTGTTCGGCATCTTTCTATTTCTTTATTGAGTGCAATTTTAGCTCAGACATCTTCTCTGCATATGCTGTGTTTCCGACTTTCTTGATCTGGTCTATGCACGCAGCACGGTCCGATTTGAATATGAAACCAAAAATCTTTGAAATGAAATTGTTGAATTTTTTACAATCGTTTGGGTTGTTAAATTCTTTACATTCAGCACACGAAGAATACCCATATTCTAAACAACACAATCGAATCTTACACCAGGATGCTTTTGCATTATCATGACACCCAGGACATTTATCATTCAGGTATCGTTTGCATGCGCCACAATATAATCCGCAAAATGCGACCATTTTCGGATTGGGTACAATCTCTTTCATTTTTTCTCCTATAGCCTAAAAATTGAACTGTGCAACTCGGCTGTTTGCGTCAGCACCATTGAAGGTGCCGTAAGCAAAGGCATTGTCAGGCGCTCGAACCAAGCCCTTCTGCTACAGAAATCCATTTCTCTCTTTGTTGCCGGCTTGAACCTTTGATTGGAGTGAACTCTGATATTTTTACAACTTTTATACCGCAAAACCCAAGAATTGTTCTCTTCATTTCGTTATGTCCCGGTCTATTACATACCCAGTGATAATACCAGGACGGAGTATCCATGGTTACCATCAGGTGGGCAGTACGTCCTGAAAGCAGTCTGTCCCAAAACACTGAATTTTCACGAAACGTAAAGGCAAAACCAGGCAAGAAAACCCGGTCAAAAAAACCTTTCAGTAAAGCAGGCATCGCTCCCCACCAGGTGGGATATACAAAAACCAGATGATTTGCCCATTGGACCAGTTCCTGGGCTTTTACCAGATCTGGCTCCAGTTCCTGAATCTTGTTATAACCGTTCCAAAGTATTGGATCGAATTTCAGTTCACCGAGCTTAAGTTCACGAACCTCAGCCTCCGTACCCTTTGCACCGTCAATATAAGCCTTGGCCAATGCCCCACAGAAACTATCCCCGTCAGGATGACCCAGAACCACAAGTATGTTTTTTTTCATTATTTCTCCATAAGCCAATTGTTCCATGTTGTCCGCAATCAAGCGTTATTCCAATTCGGACCTGCTTTCATATCGACACTTTATATGGTCCCACAAAGGGCAGGCACAGGGGCCTGCCCCTACGAATCATACCAGCTTGATTGCAAAATGGAATTGCTATGCGGTCCCGGCAGGTTCCACCAAGGCTGCAACCAGCTCCCGGCAGAATGCCGGAATATCCGCTACTATCCGGCCCCAAATCAGATTACCATCCCGAAACGCCGCCTGATCTACCCATATTGCCCCGGCATTGACCAGGTCATCCTTGATGCCCAGTGACCCCGTGGCGCGACGGCCACGCACGATTCCCGCAGAGATGGCCACAAGCCCTCCATGACAGATGACACCAATTATCTTACCTGCGCCATCCATCTCCCGGAGCAGATTGAGCACGGCAGCATACCGACGCAGTTTGTCCGGCGCCCATCCACCCGGTACCACTACCGCGAACAACTCCTGGCTTTGCAGGGACTCAATTGTCGCTATCGGAGTGATGTCCAAACCATTTTTACCGCGAACCGCATTCAGCGTGATTCCAGCGGCAATTACTTCAGCCCCTTCTTCCTGCAGGCGCATACAGGGGACAAAGAATTCCAAATCTTCGACACCATCTGCAAGAAGAATGGCGATTCGTTTACCATTCAGGCGCATTTGAAACTCCTTCTCCAAGTGAATTATTCCGGATAACGATCACGCAAACACTTTGTTATATTTGTCACCATTCAATTGTTCCTTCAAACAAACTATAAAACCGGCCATGCTCCATACTGTTTATTTTATCCAATAGAATCTCAGCCGCTTCTTCCGGAGTTTTATCTGCATCAACAGAAGCAGAATCCGTTCTTAACAGACCTGGATGAACAGAACAAATCCTGATTCCTGAATCCTTGAACTCTCTGCACATGCATTGTGTGAGCATATTTTGAGCTGCTTTGGCAATCCGGTAGGAATAGGAACAGGCAACATGATCAAGCTCACCCGTCGATATTTTGGAAATTGAGCCGAATCTCGATGAAATATTGATTACAATCCCATCGTTCATCATGAACGGCATCACTGCCTGAGTCACCCTTAATGCTCCCAAACAATGAATATCGATCAGAGTTAGCACTTCATCCGGTTTTGTTTCACTCAACAATCTGCCACTACCTCCAGCGCCAGCATTATTGATCAGGACATCAATACCGTCATGCACACTCATTGATTCCCGGATCGATGAGTGAACGCTGTTGCTGGTTATATCTGAAATAATGGGAAAGCAACTCGATTCACTGATTCTTTTTAAGGCTGTTGCGTCCTTATTCTTTCTCACAAGCGGGACAACCTTCCATTGATGAGAAATAAACTGCTTTGTGAGGGCAAAACCAAGCCCTCTGCTTGCACCGGTAATGAGTATTGTTTTTCTTCTGTCTTTATTCATGCTTGATTCAAATATAACCATTCATTCACAAGTATATTTTCCCTGATAATATTGAATATTTTTTCTGTTTCAAAATCAAACCCAATTCAATTTGGAAATTCGCTTAATTAAATTGATACATTCGTAAACAACTGTGGGTTCCTTTTTTGGTCATTTCAGAGATTGCCGGCCACATGGTGAAGACCCCATATTTTTAATCTTTTCTGGACTCCGGCGTTTACCCGGAGTGAAGGAAGACGGGCTTTTTTTTAAAATTTCATCGCAATTAAGATTTTAATAAATGAAGCTGATTTTTAA
>PNOB01000209.1 GCA_013824585.1 Desulfobacterium sp.
TCATTTCTTCTTTTTCTTTTTGAACAACCAGCATCATTTCTTCGATGTCTTTTACGATTTGTTCTTCTGACATTTGAAACCCTTTGAGATTATTTTGAATGTTTATTGTTTATATATTTTCATATATATAGTGTTTATCGTTTATCTATTGTGCTATATATTGTATAAAAAAACAACTTATTTTTTTAGAAATTTTTCAGAAAAAAGGAAAAGTTATATGAGTCAGGATTATATAAAAACATCAGAAATGCTGAATTCATTACGTGTTTTTTTTGAAGAAAATATTCCGTTTAATAAAGTGCTCGGTTTACAGGTTGTGTCACTGGATATGGAGAATATCTGTATCCGGATTGATATGAAAGAGTCATTAATCGGAAATCCGGTTAAAAAAATTCTTCATGGGGGAGTAATTTCATCTGTCCTGGATGTGACGGGTGGAATTGTTGCCATGGCCGGAGTCGTTGAACAAATGGAAGGCCGTTCCATTGAAGATGTTAGCAGAAGGCTACTCAAGATAGGTACCATTGATCTGCGGATTGACTACCTGCGCCCCGGAGAGGGGGAGTATTTTTTGGCTACCGGAACGATCATGCGGACAGGGCAGAAAGTCTCGGTTGTAAGAATGCAGTTTCATAACGACAAAGAAAGGTTGATTGCCGCTGGTACGGGAACGTATATCATCGGATGATAGATCATTGTAGCTGAAAGCGTACAGGCAGTTTAACCCACATTTCAACAGGTTTATTTTCTTTCATTCCAGGCAGAAAAGTCCATTGGAATACCGAAGTGGATGCTGCATCATCCAGAGAAGGATAACCGCTGGATTGATAGACCCTGAGATCCTTTACTTTTCCGTTTTGATCCACCAGAACCTCAAGGACAACTGTCCCCTGGTAGCCCTTTCGACGGGCAATTATGGGATATATCGGAGTAGGATTATCCTTATACGCAGGGATTGCTTCATGCAGCGTATTAGTGGTTGAAATGCCCTTATCCGGTGAATGGTCAGATGATTCAGTCAAGGATCCAAGGTCATGACCACTTTGTTCGGTTGACATGTTTTTACCCGGTGAATCATCGGATGAGCCCTCTTTGATTGAGCGGTCATCTGTTTGACGTGATATTTCTTCAGGGGTTGGTTCAGTCTCCGGCGGAATGGGGCCGGATATGATCTTTTTTATGTTTGGAGTTTCCAGCTTCTCCTTTTCGATTTTTTGAGGATTGAGTTTATTCATTTGAGGTGGTTTTGAGACCGGATGTGTCTTCTGAACGAAAGAAGGTCGTTCCGGTTTTTTATAGGACAGTTCCACAGCAACGGTTCTGGCTTTGGGCCTGATCATCCGGCTTTCTTTTTTCCAATCAAAATGGATGGAAAAAAATAAGCCATGAAAGAAAAAAGACAACATGGCAGCCAGTAGAAGCCATCTCATTTGCTTTCTGCCTCTGCCTGGAGAGAAATTTTTTCAAAACCAGCCTGTTTGATTTTGTCAAGTACCAGGAACAGCTTCTGGTAGGGAAGGGATCGGTCTGCAAAAAGAAGTACACCAGGATCGTTGTGCCCTTTTGCCCGCATATGTAAAAAATGGGCCAGGTTTTCAAGAGGTACAGGAGTTTTGTCAATCCATACGGAACTGTCTGCCATTACCGTTACGGATAGCACCAATTTTTTTTCAACTTCAGCAACAGAGGATGATGGAAGGTTTATGAACAGTCCACGGTGTATGGCCATGGAGAGCATGGAGTAGATGAAAAATGCCAGAAGCAGAAAGATAACATCGATCATAGGAACCATTTCGATTCTGATTTTTTTGCCTGTCTGAACCGTGAGTTTCATTCCGTGGCCTCTCTCTCCTTTCTTGAATTGCTTTCCAATTTTTCATAAACAATTTCAAGACCGGTTGCATATTTTTCGATCGACAGCGCAGCCTGTTCAATTTTTAAGGTAAAATAATTATAAGGAAACACTGTAGGAATCGCAATCATAAGACCGGCTGCTGTGGTGATCAGCGCCTCGGCAATTCCTCCTGTTACTGCTTCCGGGTTTTCGATTCCTGCCCCAAGCACATTAAAAGAAGTGATGATGCCGGTAACGGTTCCTAAAATTCCCAGCAACGGGGCTACAGTGATCATGGTATCCAGTATGCCCATATATTGCCGCATATTCCGGATCTCTTCTGAAGCCGCTGATTCCATGGCTTTGACCATAGAATAGTCCCGGTGGAGAATACCGCTGATGAGTGTCCGGACAATATAATTTTTTGATCCAGCGGCTATTTTTCGAATCGCCTCCCAGTCAGCGGTCTGACTCAACTCAAGGATTTTATCGATTACTTCCTGATGATAATTCATGCTTACCTTTATCCAGAAAAAGGTTCGTTCGATAATCACTGTCAGTGTGATGATGGAACAGGCAAGGAGCGGATACATCACTGGCCCGCCATCTTTAAATATTTCAATCATTGTAAAGCCTCATATTATATTTTGGGTTGCAAGAAAGATACATGGCTTTCCGGATAAGGGGTTTTTTCCGATGATAACCGGTGTGTCATAGATATCCCTAACCGCATTTTCCGTAAGCACCTCTTCAGGTGTTCCCGTTCGGTAGATATGGCCATCTTTTTTATTCAGAAGAACCAGCCGGTGGGAATATTCACTGGCCAGGTTGAGATCATGTACCACCATCAACACTGTGAGTCCCAGTTCCTGATTCAATCGGTGAATCAGGCCAAGGATCTGCGCTTGATGCGTGATATCCAGATGGGAAGTCGGCTCATCAAGGAGAAGAAGTGCCGGTTCCTGGACAAGGGCACGGGCAATGGATGCCAGTTGCCTCTCGCCGCTGCTGACTTCACTCATCAATTGATCTTTCAATTTATCAGTGTCGGTCAGCGTCATGTATCGTTGCGCCAGGAGGATATCTTTTCTGGTTTCCATAAACTGGTATTTCCGGAAATAGGGCAGCCTGCCGAGCAGGATATACTCTTGAACGGTCATCATGGCCGGTTCAACAGCCTGGCCAACAACTGCCACTTTCCTGGCAAGCTCATTCCGGGGAATGGATTGAATCATTCGTCCTTGAAACAGGATTTTTCCTTTTTCGGATTTAACAATATTGGTAATGGATTTAAGCAGAGTGGTTTTACCGGAGCCATTGGGACCGATAATGCTGAGAATCTCACCGTCAACTACTTTCAGACTGACATCACGAATGATTGTTTTGGTGCCATACCCACAGGAAAGCTTGTCTATTTCAAGGATCGCCTTTGTCATAGTAAGACCTGCTTTCGGCTGAGAACATAGATGAAGATGACACCGCCAATGATACCGGTGATGACTCCCACGGGAAGTTCAAGGGGGGCAACGATGGTACGGGAAATGACATCACAAACGGTCAGGAAAGCCGCTCCGGCCAGAAATGAGCTGATCAGGAGAATCCGGTGGTCCTGACCTACGAACATCCTCATGAAATGGGGAACAATCAATCCCACAAACATAATGATACCAGCTACAGATACGCTCATCCCGGTAAGGGTTGAGGCGATGATAAACAGACAGCGTTTGGTCCGTTCTGTTTGAATTCCAAGATGAATCGCCTCTTCCTCTCCCAGGGCAAGGGCATTCAGGTCCAGGCAGAAAAAGTAGGAGAGGATAAGTCCTGCAATGGATACCGTCACGGCTATTTTGACCAGAATCATGTTGGGTTCATCCAGGGAACCCATGATCCAGAAAATGATGCTGTGCAGGTCTTCGCTGTGGGAGATGGCCATAAGAAGCATGACAACCGACGATGAAACAAAGCTGATCATCACACCGATGAGCAGCATGTTGTTGGTTTTCAGATCTCCTTTTTTCATGCTGATGCTGTAGACAATTGCGATCACCAGTACAGCTCCCAGAAAGCCGGAAAGCGGGTATGCGATAACACCCAGAACAACATACCATTTGAATATGATATTCAGGCATACTCCCAGACTGGCTCCGCCGGAGATGCCGAGTGTATATGGTTCAACAAGGGGATTTCGAAACATTCCCTGAAGGAGGACGCCGGCAAGACTCAGTGCCCCTCCGATGGAAAGGGCCAGCATAAGCCTCGGCAGCCGAATGCTGAAAAGAATGCTGTGTTCCACGGTGCCTTTTCCGTTGATCAGAATTTCCGGTATTTTCTGAACAGGGATTCCGGCACTGCCGGTACAGATAGCAAGAACACATACCATGAGCAAAAAGAGGCTCAGTAGCAGCAGCATCAGAAACCAGTTTTTTACTTTTCTGTTTTTCATTTCAGTTCGTCAATTTCAGGATGCAGTACCTGTGCGATTTTTTTCACGGTCCTCGCAAATTTATCAACAGTAGGACTGCACACCAGATAGGAGTCCAGGACATAAATCTCTTTATTTCTTGCGGCTTTCAGGGACGGATACTGCATCCATGTTTCCTTTTCCTGTTCTCCGGCAGTTTCAGCTGATCCCATGGTTGTAATGAAAATCACATCCGGATTTTCCTTTAGTACTTTTTCCCGGCTGTATACACCTGTTTTTTCTAGGGAGGCAATGTTTATCCCTCCAGCATATTCAATATATTCATTTAGAAATGTGTCCCGGCTTGCGGTGTGAAGGGGTTTGATTCCGATCTGCATAAACACCCTCTTTTTCGGTAAGTTCCGGGTTATGGACAAAATCGCATCAACATTTTTTTTTGCAGTTTCAATCACAATCCGGGCATTTTCTGCTTTACCCAAAATCTCACCCATGTTCATGGTCAGTTGACAGATTTCGGAAAAGGTTCTTGGATTGGTGATTCGTCTTACACGCACTCCTAAATTTTCCAGCATGGAAAGCTGCTTCTCTTTGGAAAGCGGGCTGGCCAGCACCAGATTGGGTTGCATGCTTACAATTTTTTCAACATTCATCTCAATCATCGAACCGATTTTTTCCTTATTTTTTGCGTCATCCGGTACAATACAATAGTTTGTATTGGCAATAAGCTGTTTATCCGCCTTAAGCAGATAGATCATCTCCGTAATGATCGGCCCCAGGGAAATAATTCTTTGAGGATAGGAGAGGGATTCTCCCCAGGCAAAGCCGGGCAATAGCACAGCAACAATGATGATACATTGAATGATTGGTTTCATTTTATTTGTTCTGAGCCAATTTCAAAAGTCTGTTGTTGTAGTTCCGGCGAAAGCCGGACACGCAGTGAAGCGTAGCGCTATCCAGTATTTTCAGTCCTTTTCTGGACATCGGCTTTCGCCGGTGTGATGCTTTTAAATCGTTTTGAAATTGGCTCTTCTGTTTGTTCCTGGTAATAAATACCGTTCAGCAGGGAATTGAACGCAATTTTCAATACAGGTGAAAGTGTATCTGTCACCACGATATTTTTCATCTTATAAATCTTTTTTCCTGCGATCTGTTCTGCTATGTGTTGACCCCAGGCACCGAATGATGTCAGGTCTTTTATCAGTCCTTTATTATAGTCATCATTTACAGATAGTGCCGATTCAATAAAACCCGCATATTGTGGGTCAAGAAGCAAGGCTTCAACCGCACCGGAAAAAATGTTTGGGTCACGACCGCAGTCGCACTTTTCTGTTCCAATCAGACCGGAAACGGTTATATCACGTTCTTCGAGTCGCTGAAAGATATTCCGTGATGTGGTCAGCCGATTCTGCTTGCCAACTGCTTCCTGAACACCTTTGTATACAGCACGGGCAATCAATTCACCCAGTTTGGTATGGCCACCTGCACTATCTAGTTGCACTCCGGAACCTTCAACAACCAGGACATTATCTGTTCCCGTACCGGTTGCCTGATAATCTCCTGAACAGTAACTGCTCCTAATGTCCATATCTGATAAAGCTGCGGTTTTGGCTTCGGTTGCCGTGATGATGGCACGGGTCATGGCACTGGAGGTCAGCTTCATATTGGTCATGATGATAGTGTTGATGGTACCGGGTTCATAATAGAGTCCCTCATCTTTAGACATACGCATGGCATTGCCTTGCACACCAGCGGTTACCAGAGCATGTACCTGCATCTCCTTGAATGTTTCCTGTTTTATGGAAAGATTGTCCATGTCTGCCCCGGTAAAGAGAAAGCTTGAATTTTTTTCATCCTGACCGATGACAGCATATATCTGATTTCGGAGGCCATCAAGACCGTTGTTATGCGCCATGGCCCAATACTGGGGAGGGGAGAAATGATTCCCTACGGTTTGTATATTGGTTCGCTCTCCCTCAAGCGTCGATACAACGGAAAGAGGTTTTTGAAAATCAATGACCAGGGTTTTATGGGTAAAATCAAAAATCCGGCTATAGAGAATGCGGGCATCCTTGAGATAATCAAGGTCAATTTGAATGTCTCGTGAGGCGAAAATTTTATCTTTTTCGATAAGGGCAGCTTTGTTTAAAAAAGCATCCTCGTATATATTTGCAGCAAGCCAGGAGACAAAGTAACCGGTATGGGTTGCCGCCCGGCATGTCAGGTCGCATGGGAAGTAGTAAATATTTTGGTTTTTCACAGCCTCCACATCTTTCCAGCCAGGCTTGCTGAAAAAAGATTCGGCTGTTTCTTTGTCTCCGCCGCATCCATAGATCACCTGGGGGTTGAATTGTCTCCACTCCTCCTTTGTAACTTCAATGATATCACCTTTTTTATTAAAATCATGGGAGATCCCACCGGCGGCCCGGATCATCTCGTTCTGAAAAGAATCGGTTCCGGGCGTCATCACCTTGTCGCGTCCCATGAGACGGATCACCCGTTTTCTTTTCTCTTTTGGAATTGTGGCGATCTTTCTGGAGACCAGTTCAATCTCCTGTTGAATCTGGGTTATGATTTCCTTTGCCTGGGTTTCCTTGTTAAAGATTTTTCCCAGCAGCGTGATATCGGTAAAGCTGTCTGATAGGGAAGTTGTTTTTATATCAACCAGCAGGCAGCCTGATTGAGAGAATTTTTCTTTTACTTCTGTGTGGATATCGGAAAGAATAATCATATCCGGTTTTATATTTTCGATGGCGCTGACAGAAGGCTCAAAAAAACCGCCTACAATTGGTTTTTGAGAAGCCCCTGAAGAATATATATCATGGTAAGTTATGCCGGCAATGGCATTTCCAGCGCCAATTCTGAAAAGAGTTTCAGTTGCCGATGGGACCAGACAGACGACCCGAACAGGGGTCTTTTGAATCATTACCGGTTTCCCATACACATCCGTTATTTTCACCGGGAGGGAGAATGCAGCAGTTGAAAAACAGATCCAGCAGATCAGGATGCCTGAGAGGATGTTTAAGATGTTTTTGTTCATAATTTTAATCCCTGCGAATCGATCATGCCCATCCATTGCTGGACAGGCATGGATTCCGCCATGAGCTCTTTAAAAGATAAAGAGAAATCACCAGAGCCAATTTCAAAACGATTGAAAAGCGTCACACCGGCGAAAGCCGATGTCCAGAAAAGAACTGAAAATACTGGATAGTGTTACGCTTTACTTCGTGTC
>PNOB01000210.1 GCA_013824585.1 Desulfobacterium sp.
AAGAAATACTGGAAGAGATGATGCAAAAGGGGGAATAAAATGACAATGATCACAGCCGCCTACATGGTGAACGCAATGCTGTTATTGCTGCATGAAATCGAATCCGCCTATGAAAGGGAGTGGGAGATCTTAAAGCTACCGGGCAAAATTACCGGCTTTCTGGTTCTTCATATCCCCATCATTCTTCTGATCTTTTTTGGTTTGATTGAAATCGAAAAACAATCTTCCATTGGATGGATCATTGGCGTTATCCTTGGAATCAGCGGGATAATTCCATTTATTGTGCATAAGATTGTTGTCAGAAAGGAATTTCATTTTAACCGGCCAATATCCGATATCATTATCTATTTGAACATTGTTTCCGGATGCGGTTTGGTGTGGCTGATCAGTGCCTGCCCATAAATGACGGATTGAATCGACCCTTGACTATCCGTGGCTTTACACACATCTGAAAGGTTGACATTCTTACATTTTATTACTATGTTCAAAGAAGAATTAGGATTGACTTTTAAAAGGAACATGAATAATGGCAGCAGGAATTATTGAAATCAATGACAGCAGTTTTGATGCAGAAGTTTTGAAATCGGATATGCCGACAGTAGTGGATTTTTGGGCTCCCTGGTGCGGACCATGCCGTGCCATCGCTCCATTGCTGGAGGAGCTTGCCGGTTCATATCAAAATAAAATAAAGATCGTGAAATGCAATGTGGATGACAATCCAATAACCCCTGGTAAATTTGAAATCCGTTCCATACCGACACTGATTTTTTTCAAGGACGGTAAGGTTTTTGAACAGATCGTCGGCATGGTTGCAAAGGCAAAGCTGGAAGAAACCATTAAGAAGATGTTATAGATCTGATGAAAAAAGCTGATTATGATCTGGTAATCATCGGTGGCGGCCCTGCAGGACTGACTGCGGGGCTTTATGCTGCAAGAGCCCGTATGAAAGTGATTATGCTTGAGAAGATTACACCCGGCGGGCAGATTCTGGTAACCGACTGGATTGAGAATTATCCGGGATTTCCAGAAGGGATTTCG
The DNA here is from genome assembly GCA_013824585.1 of Desulfobacterium sp. Taxonomy (GTDB): domain Bacteria; phylum Desulfobacterota; class Desulfobacteria; order Desulfobacterales; family SURF-7; genus QZKS01. The sequence continues at coordinate 1,039 of PNOB01000210.1, forward strand.
GGTATTGAGCTTGTCCAGCGGATGACCGATCAGGTAAAACGGTTTGATCTTGCGGTTGAGTCAGCAGAGGTTTCCGCATTGGATGTGTCTCAACCAATTAAAAAAGTTACACTTACAGATGGGAATGAAGTGACGGCCCATGCCTTGATCATTGCTACCGGTGCTTCTCCAAACCCTCTGGGCGTACCAGGGGAGAGCAAATTTTCTGGCAGAGGGGTTTCATTCTGCGGAACCTGTGACGGACCTTTTTTCAGGGGTAAGGTTGTAGCCGCAGTCGGGGGTGGTGATACGGCTGTGCAGGAGAGTATTTTTTTGACCAAATTTGCAAGCAAGGTATATCTCATTCATCGCAGAAACGAATTCCGGGCTGAAAAAATACTTCAGGAAAGAGCTTTTGCCAATGAAAAGATCGAGATTATCTGGGATTCGGTGGTAACCGAAATCAGCGGGCTTACCAATGTGGAAAAAGTGAGTATAAAAAATGTGAAAACCAATGAAACAAGAGATCTGGCGGTGGCTGGATGCTTTATCTGGGTCGGGACCCGTCCCAATACCCAGTTTGTTGGTGATGCCATCAAGGTGGATGAAAACGGGTTTATCATCGCTGATGTGAACATGAAGACATCTGTTCCAGGTGTTTTTGTGGCTGGCGATGTTCGAAACACACCACTTCGACAGGTTGTCACCGCAGTCGGGGATGCAGCGATTGCCGTTGCCTCTGCAGAACACTATCTGGAAAATTTATCAAGATGAGAACTTATTTTTATTTGTGCATGATCTTTTTTGTCTTTTTGACAAGCTGTTCCTGGTTTGAAACCAAGGAGGAAAAAACAGCTGAAGAACTTCGTGTCGAGGGTCTTGAAGAATATGAAAAAGGCAACTACAAGAACGCAATCGAGGCTTTTGAGGATTTAAAAGACTGGTATCCTTTCAGCAAATATGCTTCTCTTGCAGAACTGAAAATAGCCGATGCCTATTATCAAATGGAAGAGTATGAAGACGCTGTCTTTGCATATGAAGAGTTTGAGAACCTTCACCCGCGAAACGAAAAAACTCCTTATGCCGTGTATCAGATTGCGAAATGCTATTTCATACAGGTCGATACGGTTGACCGGGACCAGACTCCGTCCCAGAAGGCACTGGATACTTACAACCGTTTCATCAAATATTACCCGGACAGTGAGTTTATTCCCCAGGCCATTGAAGAAAGAGATCAATGCATGAAAAGTCTGGCGGGAAATGAGTTGTATGTGGCGCTTTTTTATTATAAAACAGGTCATTACAAGGCAGCTCTGTATCGCTTCCAGTCTCTGATTTCCGATTACCCGGATGTTGGAATGCACAAGCAGGCTTTGGAATACATAATCCTGTGTGAAGAGGCTTTAAAAAAAAGTAAATCTGAAGAAAAATCAGCCTCAGAAAAGAAACCAGTCAAAGAGGAGAAATCATAATACGCTCATCCACTCCTGAACCAATCCGGTGCTCCGGTTCTGGTTTGAATTGTATTAAAAATTATAGATCGGTTTCTAAAAACAACTTTACTTATTGAATCACCTGGTATAAAAAGAAATTTTTTGTTTAAGATGCCTTTTAATGGGTATGGGCTAAGGAGATAAAAACAATGTCAAAAATGTGTGAAATCTGCGGAAAAAAACCAATGGTTGGCAATTATGTCAGTCATGCTCATAATGTAAATAAGCGTAAATTCAATCCGAATTTGCAACGAGTGAGAGCGGTTATCGAGAACGGCAGTATTAAGAAAATAAGTGTGTGTGCCAATTGCATTAAATCAGGAGCGGTTGTCAAGGCTCCGTAAATGCATCCAGCCTCTTAACATCCTGAACAAATTTTATCTTCCGTAAAGAAGTTAAAACTTTTTTTAAATGGTCGGTGCCTTCCACAGCAATGGTGAAAGAGGTATCGACCATTTTATTTTCCTTGGTTTCTGTATGTGCCTGGAGGATGTTTGCGCTGTTTTTACTGATCGCAGCAGTGATCTCGGCAAGCAGGCCAAAACGATCATAGGATCGGATACAGATCCTGACCGGGTAGGTGTCGGAAATATCCCCGGCCCAGGCAACGTTGATCTGCCTTTCCGGGGTCATTTGCAGCGCATGGACGCAGCTTGTCCGGTGTACGGTTACGCCCTGGCCCCTGGTGATATATCCTGTTATCTTGTCTCCGGGGACCGGCTGGCAGCATTTCCCGAACTTGACCAGAATATCATCCAGCCCCTTGACGACAACACCATCATGGGCTTTCTTTTTTCGAACCCTTCCAATAATCTTATCGATAATGGAGACATCCGATTTTTCAATATCTTCATCTGTTTTTGGCTGAAATTTCCGGACAATCTGCAGCGGTGTGATTTTTCCGTATCCAACCTCTGCAATCAGATCGTCTATGGATGAGAAACCAAACTCTTTCACAACATCATTCATCTCTTCAGATCGCATAAGGTTATTAAAATTAAGGCGATATTTTCGAAATGCCTTTTCGCACATTTCCCGTCCAAGCGTGATGCTCCGGCCCTTTTCCAATGTTCGTATCCACTGCCGTATTCTGGACTTGGCTTTTACTGTTTTGACAAAATTCAGCCAGTCTTTGCTTGGGTTGTGGCCTTTGGATGTGATTACCTCAATGCTGTCACCTGTTTTCAGTTCATACTGCAAGGGAACCAAGCGTCCGTTCACCTTTGCTCCTGTACACTGACTGCCGATCTCAGAATGGATTTGATAGGCAAAATCGATAGGCGTTGCACCTTTGGGAAGGGTTTTAATCTCTCCCTTGGGTGTAAAGACATAAACCTCATCCGGGAACAGGTCGATTCTTACGTTTTCCATGAATTCATCCGGATCCCTGTAATTTTCCTGATTTTCAACAAGATTCTGAATCCAAGCAAAGGTTTTTCCGGTTTTTTCATCAACGCTTCTGCCTTCCTTATAACTCCAGTGTGCGGCAATACCGGATTTTGCGATTTTTTCCATTTCCTGTGTACGAATCTGAATCTCCATCCTTTCGCCAAAGGGGCCGATCACTGTTGTATGAAGGGACTGATACATATTCAATTTGGGAACAGCAATGTAATCCTTGAATTTTTTTGCAATGGGTTTCCACAGCGAATGCAGCAAGCCCAAGGCTTCGTAACATTGGGCAACGTTTTCCAGTATGACCCTGAAGGCAATGATGTCATAGACCTCTTCAAATTCAAGATTCTGCTGTATCATTTTCTGGTAGATACTGTAGAATTGCTTGTATCGGCCACTGACCTCGCATTTTAAGTTTGCCGTATCCATTTTATGCTGGATATAGGATTGTATGGTTTCGATGTACTCTTCCCGTTCTTCTTTATCCTTTTTGATAAAGGTTTCGATTTTTTCATATTCTTCCGGAATGACATACTGGAAGGCGATGTTTTCAAGCTCCTGCTTTATCCAGTAAATTCCGAGTCTGGCTGCAATGGGCGCATAGATATCCAGTGTTTCCTGGGCAATTTCAATCTGCTTCTGAGGATTCGAATGATATTGCAGTGTCCGCATGTTGTGAAGCCGGTCTGCCAACTTGATCAGAATCACACGAATATCATCTGCCATGGCCAGAATCATTTTTCGAATGCTTTCTGCATGACGGGCTTGTGAATTGTCAAAGGAGAGGGTACTGATTTTGGTAACACCGGAAACAATATGTTCGGTTTCCGGCCCGAACATTTCACGAATCTCTTCCGGTGTGGCATGGGTATCTTCCACAACATCGTGCAGCAGGCCGGCTGCAACGCTGACACTGTCCAGCTTCATGTCTGATAAAATTCCAGCCACCTCAAGGGGGTGTGACAGATACGGCTCTCCGGAAAGCCGCATTTGTCCGGCATGGACACGTGCAGAGTATACATATGCCCGGTCGATGATATCCAGGTCAGCTTCTGGAAAATATTCAGAAACCTTCTCTAAAATGTCGGTTATACGAATCATAGCTAAGAATTGTGTCAGACCTTCCTGTCAGAGGAAGAAGAGTCGTCCCTCGGACGGACATCTATTAATATGCTTTTGCAAATACAACCCGTTTATGGCTCGGTTTTCCGCACCAGATACATTTGCCGGCTTCGGTTTTTGTATCAAAGGGGATGCACCGAACGGTCACTTTCAGATCTTCTTTAATCGTTGATTCACACTGGTCATCACCACACCAATGGGATAGGGCAAACCCGCCATGAATTTCCGGTTTTTCGGGATTTTCAGGAGAATAAAAATCGAGAAACTCATTTTTACTATCGATTTGAACAGTGTGTTTGTTTCGAAATTCCAATGCCCGTTCAAACAGGTTTTTTTGAATGTCATCCAGAATGTCATTGAGTTGAGCAATGAACTGTTCTTTTGTAATGGATGATTTTTCCGAAGGGCTTTTATCTCTTCTGGCCACAAAAACAGAGTTGTTTGCAATATCCCGGGGACCGATTTCCACACGAAGAGGAATGCCTTTTTTAATCCACTCCCAGCCTCTGGCTCCGCCAATATCTCTGGCATCGATCTCCACATCAATCTTGCGGTCACCATATGATTTTTCCCGAAGTGCCTGGGCCAGATTGTCCGTATAATCCATGACTGACTGGCGATCCTTATCCTTGCGAATGATCGGTAGAAGAACAATATGGGATGATGCGATTTTGGGTGGAAGGATAATGCCGTCATCATCACCATGGCTCATGATTACCCCACCGATCATGCGTGTGGACACCCCCCATGAAGTGGTCCAGGCATATTCTTCGGTTTCCTGCGCAGATTGAAACCGGATACCCGAGGCTTTGGCAAAATTTTGTCCAAGGAAATGGGAGGTGCCGGTTTGAAGAGCCTTGCGATCCTGCATCATGGCTTCAATACAAAGGGTCTGAACCGCTCCCGGAAATCTTTCAGCAGCAGATTTTTCCCCTTTGATGACCGGCATAGCAAGGTATTCTTCGGCAAACCGGGCATATATATCCAGCATCAATTGGGTGCGTTCACGAGCTTCTTTCATCTCCGCATGTGCGGTATGGCCTTCCTGCCATAAAAATTCACTGGTTCTTAAAAATGTTCGCGTTCGCATTTCCCATCGAACCACATTTGCCCATTGATTGATCAGGACCGGAAGGTCTCTGTAGCTGGATATCCATCGGGAAAAAGAGTCGCCGATGATGGTTTCGGAGGTGGGGCGCACAACCAGAGGCTCGGTCAGTTTTCCGGCAGGAACCAGTCCTCCGTCAGCTCCCTTTTCCAGTCGATGATGGGTTACAACTGCGCATTCCTTTGCAAAACCTTCCACATGCATGGCTTCTTTTTCCAGAAAACTTAATGGGATAAACAAAGGGAAATACGCATTTTTTACACCGGTTTGTTTAAACATTCCGTCCAATGTTCTCATGATGTTTTCCCATAAGGCATACCCCCATGGTTTGATCACCATGCAACCCCGGACCGGGGATTTGTCCGCAAGATCGGATTCTTTTATAACTTGCTGATACCACTCAGGATAATCCTCAGCTCGAGTTGGCGATATTGCGGTTTGTATTGGATTTCCCATTTTTCTCCTCATGTAACATTACCGGCATTTGCCGAATGGATTCTTGATTCTGATTAAAAAGCAGCAATGCCATACGACCGATGGCAGAAATGAATGTATACTACCATGGTTTTTTTTAAAAAAGAACTGTTATTCAAGGCTCTGAGGCAATTTATATCCGGTTTGATTTTTTTCATATTCGGAAAAGGCGTTAAGGAGCACCTCCACCAGTTTTTCCTGGGGGAACTTTTTGATGACTTTTCCTTTTTTAAAAAGAATTCCAATACCATCGCCACCGGCAATACCGATATCCGCTTCTTTTGCCTCACCCGGTCCGTTTACCACACAACCCATGATGGCGATTTTGATGGGCAGGGTTGAAAACATCACCGCTTTTTCAACTTTTTCAGCAATATCAAACAGATTGATATTGCATCGTCCACAGGTCGGGCAAGAGATAATCTCTGGCCCCCGGCGGCGGATGTCCAGGGCTTTTAAAATTTCATATCCCACCCGTATTTCCTCGATTGGGTCGCGCGTCAAAGAAACCCGGATGGTATCGCCGATTCCTCTGGACAGGATCATTCCAATACCCAATGAAGATTTTACAATTCCGGAATAGAGGCCACCGGCCTCTGTTACACCCACATGAAGGGGAATATCGGTTTTTTTGGAAAGAAGCTGATAAGCATTTACCGTCCGGTTTACATCCGATGCTTTTATTGAAATTTTAATTTGTGTAAAGTTCAGGGTTTCCAGTATTGAAATGTTTCGCAGGGCACTCTCAACCATGGCTTCCGCAGAGGCACCGCCATATTTTTCATACAGATCTTTTTCCAAAGATCCGGCGTTCACACCGATCCGGATGGGGATGTTGTACTCATGAGCAACATCCACAACCGCCTTGATT
>PNOB01000211.1 GCA_013824585.1 Desulfobacterium sp.
TACACGAGTTCATGGAGTCGTATGAGTAGATTTTAACGTATTTCATAACTCACACCTTATTAATTATTGACATTTCCCCCCCGGTTGTTTTACTTAATCAGATTTAAAATACAGGACGTTTTGCATATAAAAAGAGCGGAGGCAAAAAATGTCTCCGCTTGTTCGTTATTATCTATCTTCCATATGAAATAATATTTTTTTTTCAGATGGATGGATATGATCTGAGAAACAGTCATGGAAAAACCGTTTATAATGGAAATGAATTGAGAAAAAGGAGATAAGAATTATGGTGGATGAGAAAAAAATCAAGGAAAAAGCGTTAGAAAAAATGACTTCCAAGGAGCTTCGGGTAATTGCGTTGGAGATTCAAGGCATTACCGGTGTCCATGGTATGAATAAGCCCGAATTGATCAGTGAAATAAAAAAAGCAAGGGGTATTGAAGAGAAAGTGATTCAGAAAAAAGATTCATCCATTCGGGAAGTAAAAGCAAAGATCAGCGCACTCAAGATCAAACAGAAAGAATTGATCGAAACAAAGGATTCCAAAAGAGTGAAACAGTTGAGACGGCGTATCAGCAAACTCAAGAAAAAGTCTCGAAGGGAAGCATAATCGTAAATGTATAATAAAGACATCTCCCTGTATAACCGGAGAGAAATTCAAAAAATTGATCCCTCATCCATTGCATTTGATATTGACGGTGTCGTGGCGGATACCATGTCATTATTTATTGATATTGCCAGGGAAGAATTCGGTATTGATAAGGTACGGTATGAAGATATCACATCTTATTCGCTTGAAGAATGTCTGGATATTGAAAAAGAGACCATTGCCATTATCGTACAGAAGCTGTTGGATGGTAATTATTCAACTCCGTTACGGCCGATTCAAGATGCACCGGGGGTACTCTCAAAGCTGGGGAAACAGTCTGGATCCTTGTTGTTCATAACCGCAAGGCCATACCCGGGCCCTATAGTCGAATGGCTGATGGAGAATCTTACTCTGGAAATATCAGGCGTTGAAGTTATCACGACCGGATCTTTTGATGCCAAGGCCGAGATTCTGTCACGGAGAGGGATTACCCATTTTGTCGAGGACAGGCTGGAAACATGCCATCTTATCGATGAAAAGGGGATTGTCCCGATTCTTTTCAGGCAGCCCTGGAATCGTAGCAACAATCGGTTCTTTGAGGTTGGGGCCTGGCGTGAACTGGAGAAACTGATTCAATTCAAATGAAGGTTCAATTGTTTAAAAAGCAGATCGATTCTTTTATTGATACGCTTGTATCTGAAAAAGGATTTTCCAGTCATACGTGCAGGGCGTATCGTAACGATCTTACTGAATTTTACAGATTTGTTACCTCGGGGAAGAATCAGGAAGAAGAAATCGATCCGGTTGACAGTGTGTTAATCCGATCCTATCTTGGGCATTTGCATAAACACAAGAATATGAAATCATCCATTGCCCGGAAACTCTCTACATTGAGGACTTTTTTTTCGCATCTTGTAAAACATGGAGTGATTACGGATAATCCGGCAAGTACGCTGATTACACCCAAGCAGGACAAGACAATTCCAGCGTATCTGACGGTTGATGACATGTTCAGACTTCTTGATTTTTTTCAACAGGATTCCCAGTTCGGCAGGCGAAACCGGGCGATATTTGAAACCATGTATTCAACAGGAATACGCATATCCGAGCTTGCAGGATTAAATGTCTGTGATTTTGATTTTACAAGGCAGGTCGTAAGGGTTCTGGGCAAGGGAAACAAGGAGCGGATCGTACCAGTGGGAAAGAAGGCGATTGGGGCGGTTCAACAATATCGGCAACTGCTGGTGCAGGAGAAGTCATTTTGCCGGAACAAGCCGGATTTAAGTTTTAACGGCCCTCTGTTTTTAAATAAGAACGGAGGCCGGCTGACGGACCGATCCATCCGGAGAATTCTGGAAAGAGCGGTGCAGGAGTGTGGTCTTGCCCAACCAATATCGCCCCATGGGCTGCGGCATTCGTTCGCTACCCACATGCTGGAATCGGGTGCAGACCTGAGAGTGGTTCAGGAGCTTCTTGGGCATAAAAGTTTATCAACAACCCAGAAATATACCCATGTGACCATTGATAAACTGATGGAGATTTATGACAAGGCGCATCCTCGAAAATAGGATTGCTGAACAACAGCAGTCATGATTTTCATATAATCTTTTTACGTGTCAGCAACGGGTGGCAGGCAGGTCCTATGGAAAATTTTTATGGAACAACAATATTGGCTGTGCGTCGAAACGGATCGGTGGTTGTTGCAGGCGATGGACAAGTCACATTGAATAACAGTGTGATCAAGCATCATGCAAAGAAAGTTCGACGAATTTATGGGGATAAAATTATTGTCGGGTTTGCAGGGGCAACCGCAGACGCACTGAATCTGTTTGACCGGCTTGAAAAAAAACTGGAACAGTTTAACGGGAACCTGACACGCGCTGCTGTTGAGCTGGCTGGAGATTGGCGGACCGATAAGTATTTAAGGCGCCTTGAGGCCATGATGATCGCAGTCGATCAATTGAAAATGTTTTTAATTTCCGGAAACGGAGATGTAATCGAACCGGATGAGGGATTCATCAGCATTGGCTCGGGCAGCATTGCCGCCCAGGCCGCCGCCGCCGCTCTGATTAAACATTCGGATCTGGAAGCCCGGGAGATCGTGGTTGAAGCCATGAAAATAGCTTCTTCCATATGTGTGTATACAAACGATTCCGTAACCATCGAGGAGTTGTCATGACCATATCCGGTTAATGTAGGGGCAGGCCCCTGTGCCTGCCCTTTGTGTGACCATATATAGTGTCAACATAAAAGCAAATCGGAATTAATACTGTTAACGATAAGAGAAAGACCATATGAGTGATTTAAAGCCAGTAGAAATTGTAAGTGAATTGGATAAATATATCATTGGACAAGGCAAGGCCAAACGTTCCGTTGCCATTGCGCTGAGAAACCGGTGGCGACGAAGGCAGGTTGAATCAGAACTGCGGGATGAGATTGCCCCAAAAAATATAATCCTGATCGGACCGACCGGTGTCGGGAAAACAGAGATTGCAAGAAGGCTTGCCCGATTAACCGATTCCCCGTTTTATAAAGTAGAGGCATCCAAATTTACGGAAGTCGGGTATGTGGGACGGGACGTCGAGTCGATGGTTAAGGATCTTCTGGAACTGACAGTGAACAAGATTAAAACAGAAGAAAATGAAGCGGTGAAAGAAAAGGCAAGCCAGACAGCCGAGGACCGAATGCTGGACCTTCTGTTGCCAAAATCGCAGCCTATGAAACCAAATCAGAATCCTGATTTCAAGGATGTTCCCTTTGAGCTGGTTACAGATCGTAGTGTTGAAGCATCTTCTTCTACGAGAGAAAAACTCCGTCAGATGCTGAAAGATGGAAAACTGGACAATCGTTATGTTGATCTTGATGTTACGGAAAAAAATATACCGATGGTTGAAATTTTTTCCAATGTGGGTATGGAGGAGATGGGCATTAATATAAAGGATATGCTTGGAAACCTGATGCCGAAAAACATAAAAAGACGCAAGCTGAAAGTTCCGGAGGCCATGGAGATTCTGATCCATGAGGAAACCCAGCGACTCATTGACATGGACAAGGTCGTTCAAAAAGCCATTGAGAAGGTGGAACAGTCCGGAATTATTTTTTTGGATGAGATTGACAAGATTGTCGGGAAAAATGGAGGACATGGACCGGACGTGTCCAGAGAAGGCGTTCAACGGGATCTCCTCCCGATCGTGGAAGGCAGTTCGATCATGACAAAATACGGTACCGTAAAATCGGATCATATTCTGTTCATTGCATCCGGAGCTTTCCATACCTGTAAGCCGTCTGATCTGATACCGGAACTTCAGGGGCGGTTTCCCATACGGGTTGAGCTTCATGCCCTTGGCGCAGATGATTTTTACAGAATCTTGACAGAACCAAAAAATGCCTTGATTCTGCAATATCTTGCACTTCTCCGAACCGATGGAGTGGATGTTATATTTGAGGATGATGCGGTTAAGGAAATCGCCCAGGTAGCAGAAGACGTCAATAATCATACGGAAAACATTGGGGCGAGAAGGCTTCACACACTGATGGAGTGTCTATTGGAAGATATCCTGTTTGACGCTCCGGATCTTGAGAATAAAAAAGTTGTCATCGATGGGAAATATGTAAAGGAAAAATTCAAGGATATCAAGGATGACCGGGATTTGAGCCGATTTATCCTGTAAGCAGCCGTTACTTTCCGATACTATCTTTTTAACCTTTTGAAACCTAAGTGTCAGGACGAAAATGATTTCAGATGAGAAGACAACAAAGCAGAGTGCAGCAGATATCCTGATTGAATCACTGCCGTATATCAGACATTTTTACGGCCGGACCATTGTGGTCAAATATGGCGGCCATGCCATGGTTGACGAACAACTGAAAACGGATTTTGCAAAAGACATTACCTTGTTGAAATTTATCGGGTTGAATCCTGTAGTCGTCCATGGAGGAGGCCCGCAGATTAATCTCGTGCTTGATCAGATGGGGATCTGTTCCACTTTTGTAAGGGGGATGCGATTGACCGATCAACCCACCATGGATGTTGTGGAAATGGTGTTGGGCGGAAAGGTCAATAAAGCGATCGTTGCCCAGATCAATCAGGAGGGCGGCAAGGCCGTCGGGTTGAGTGGCAAGGACGGCGGGCTGATCCGTGCCAGAAAATTGCATATCATGCACCAGGTGGATGCTGACAAACCGCCTGAAATCATTGATCCTGGACTTGTGGGAGAGGTCACCCATATCGATCCGGACATCATCAATACCCTGACCGCTAAGGGATTCATACCCATCATCGCGCCGATTGGAACCGGTGAGAAGGGTGAAACCTTCAATATCAATGCAGACCTTGTTGCTGCGAAAATAGCCATTGCCTTATCTGCCCATCGTCTGATTCTTTTAACCGATGTAGATGGGGTGATGGATTCTGCCGGGAAGCTTCTGTCGTCTATTCATGCAAGGGAGGTGGATGAATTGATCCGGAAAAAGATTGTAACCGGCGGGATGATTCCAAAGATCGAGTATGCCATAGATGCCATTCAGAACCGGGTTGAAAAGGTGCACATCATCAATGGAACCAGGCGGCATTCGCTTTTATTGGAGCTTTTTACGGACAAAGGAATCGGAACGGAACTGACAGAATGAACTCAGATATCAAACAAAGAGCCGACAGGGTGATCGCATCGACTTACAACCGTTTTCCTGTGGTACTGACACACGGAAAGGGATGCAATCTCTATGATGCAGATGGAAAGAAATATATTGATTTTCTCGCAGGGATTGCGGTGTGCAATCTCGGGCACGCACATCCCAGGGTTTGTGAAGCATTGAAAAAGCAGGCAGATATCCTTTTTCATGTTTCCAATCTGTTTTATACCATGCCCCAGGTTGAACTTGCGGAAAAACTGATTCAGCACAGTTTTGCCGATCGTGTATTTTTCTGTAACAGCGGTGCCGAGGCAAATGAGGCTTGCATAAAACTGGCCAGGAAATTTTTTCACGACAAGGGTGAGTCCAACCGGTTTCGCATTATTTCCATGAAACAGTCTTTTCATGGGCGGACAATGGGAACCCTGTCTGCGACCGGTCAGGATAAAATACGGGCCGGGTTTGAACCGGTTCTAGGCGGCTTTCATTTTGTCCCTTTCAATGACGTTCAGGCAGTCCAGAATGCCATCACTCCGGAGACATGTGCGGTAATGCTTGAACCGATACAGGGAGAAGGCGGAGTTCGATGCCCTGAAGCAGATTATCTCCGTTCGGTTCGGGAGCTTTGTGATAAAGCCGGTATCCTTCTTATCTTTGATGAGATTCAGACTGGAATCGGTCGTACCGGAAAATTGTTCGCTTATGAGCATTCGGGTGTGACACCGGATATCATGAGTCTGGCCAAAGCCCTTGGGAACGGTCTTCCGATTGGAGCAATGCTTGCAACCGAAGAAACGGCAAAGGCTTTTACCCCAGGTGCGCACGCATCCACCTTTGGCGGCACGCCTCTTATCACGGCAGCCGCCCTTGAAGTACTGAAGGTGATCGAAGAGGAAAATATCGTTGAAGTCTGCAGAAGCACAGGGGAATATTTCAGGGAAAAGTTGCTCCTGCTGAAAGAAAAACATTCCATCATCCAAGATGTTCGCGGAATGGGACTTTTATTGGGGATGGAACTGACAATAAACGGAAAACCCATAGTGGATCAGTGTCTGGAAAAAGGATTTATCATCAATTGTATCCAGGATCATATTTTGCGGTTTGTTCCTCCGCTGATTATTTCAAGGGAGGAGATTGACACTCTGGTGACCTGTCTTGATGCATTATTGGGTAATATTCAGATGAAAAGTGCGAGGTCGTTTTGAAAAAGGATATTCTGACACTGCTTGACCTGACAAAAGAGGATTTCCTGTACCTGTTTCAGAGGGCAGCGGAACTGAAAAAAAGGCACAAAAAGGGAATCGTAGACCAGCCCCTTATCGGAAAAAGCCTGGGGCTTATTTTTGAAAAACCCTCCACACGGACACGGCTATCCTTTGAAACCGCCATGATTCAACTGGGAGGCTCCCCGATTTTTATCAGCGCCAAGGATACACAGATTGTCCGGAATGAACCGGTAAGAGATACAGCAAGGGTGCTATCCCGATATATTGATGCCGTAGCCATCCGGACCTTTTCCCAGGATCTTCTGAACGGGTTCGCTGAATTTTCGGATATCCCGGTAATCAATGCGTTAACGGATTTATATCATCCATGCCAGGTTCTGAGCGATCTTCTTACCGTTATCGAGCATAAGGGAGAGTATCAGAATCAGAAAATTGCATGGGTCGGTGATGGCAATAACGTGGCTCATTCGTGGATCAATGCAGCATCCGTGATTGGTTTGGATTTACGGCTGGCCTGTCCCGAAGGATATGAACCCAAGCGGGAGGTTCTGGACAAGGTCCTTTCCGCCTGCTGCGGGACGATATTGGTTACAAACGATCCCCATGAAGCGGTACAAGACGCGGATGTGATTTATACCGATGTCTGGGCAAGCATGGGGCAGGAAAGGGAGCAGAACATGCGGAAAGAAGTTTTCGGCCCCTTTCAGGTAAATACCGATCTGATCCGGGGGGCTGCACCGGATGCGATTGTGATGCATTGTCTTCCGGCCCATCGGGGCGAGGAGATCAGCGAACAGGTGCTGGAAGGGCCGCAATCTGTTGTCTGGGATCAGGCTGAAAACAAAATGCATATGCACAAGGCCATTCTTGAAGCATTGATCATTGGAAATCATAAGGAGAAATAATCGTGTCTGACGTTAAGAAAGTAGTACTGGCATACTCGGGAGGGCTGGATACGTCCGTTATTCTGAAATGGTTGCTGGAAACATACAAGTGCGAGGTGATCACGTTTTCAGCAGACAT
>PNOB01000212.1 GCA_013824585.1 Desulfobacterium sp.
CAGTAATGCCTCCGGAATAATTCAGATTGGTTAAGTCCCGGGCATAAGGGGAGACAAAATTCCAGAGACCGGTATTGCTGTCAAACCATACGTTAGTGTCATTGGAATAGCTGGTCATGACTCCAGGATTGGTTACATTGGCTGATCCGGTCAGCGTGGCTGGTGATAAATTGGATGTATTCATGGTGGTAATGTTCTGAAGCAGCGGCATGGCCCAGTACCATCTCTGTGCACTGGCATCCCAGTTGATACGCAAATCAGAAGCGTCATGGGTCAGAACTTCCGGATGGTTGATATCCAGGCTGGTATTTTCATTTCCGGTATCTCCGATATATTGGGTGTTGGTCACATCCTGAATATGAATATTCTGCGGACTGATAATATCAAATGTCAGGGCATCCGTGGCCTGGGCTGGCGTTGAAAAGGAGATAGTAAGGTCGGTTGTTCTTTCTGTATCTCCGTCCAGGTTGATCCGAATACCGTTTGCATCGCTGCTGATAATGGTTGCAAACGGGTAATTTGTCGGAAGATCGGCAGCAGTGATGACACCGATGGGTGCAGCAGTATCTTCAAAAGACCAGGCAGTTCCATCAAATTCAAGACTGAAATCATATCCATCCACTGATAGGGCGTCATAGTTGTTGATGGTAAAATTGGTTGCCTCATTGGTAATGGCACCGTTGGCAGAAATATTTCCGATTCTGCCGGTAAATTGTCTCATGGTCAGGCTGGCAATGTTTCCGCTGCTGGACGAAAAGGTGATCTCTCCCTTTGCCAGAAGTCCTTGAGCGGCTGTTTCCTGAACCAACCCACGTTTATCTTCATCCGGATTGCAGGTGACAATGTATTCCCATTTGGATGCGGACTGTTTATCATAATAGATGGTAATATCGTGTGTGCTTCCAAGCGAGTCATAAACTTTCACAACCGATTGATACTGATAACTGGAACCGGCTATGGGAATGGTTTCATCCGCATTCCAACTATTAGCCAGAACAACGGACTGACTGGATGAGTCAGAATCCAGATTTGTAATCATGGTGATGCCTTCGCTCACTTTTGGCGGGGAGGTAAAGGAGGCCAGTTTGATATCGGTAACCGAACCGACCTCATCTCCTTCATCATCCAGCGCCCACCCTTGAGCAACATATCCGACCGAGTTGGTTAAAACACCATCCCGGTCAAATTTGAAGTTTCCGGCCCTGGAATAATATACCTGTTCGGTTGATGCTTCCCGAAGGACGAAAAATCCAGTACCGCCAATGGCCAGATCCGTTGTGTTTCCGGTAGATTCAAACGATCCCTGTTCAAAAACAGAAGCAACCTCTCCCAGTGCCATACCGCGGCCGACCTGAGCTGTCCCAGACTGGGTTGCAATCTGTTGACTCAGCAGATCCTGAAAAACATAATTACTGCCTTTAAATGCAGTTGTATTCATATTTGCTATATTATCACCAATGATTTGCATAGCGTTTCCCAGGTTGGTCATTCCACTGATACCTGAGAACAATGAGCTGGTTAGAGACATTTTGTTTCCTCCTTGGCGGTGCTTTTATGTGTTTTGGCTCGTATATAAAAAAATCAGATACTGCCGGTTTTTTTATCTTCTTCAGAAGGCATAACTATTTTTGTAACCTTGGAAGGATCGAGCAGCATTTTCCCGACCTGTAGATACGCAATATTATCTTCATAGGTTACACCGGTAACTTTTCCTTCTACAGTCGTTTTGGCCTCAACCTGGCCTCCGATATCATTTAATGCTTTAATTTCGAAAGTATAACTACCATCCGGTACAGTAATGCCTTCCAGGTTTTTACCATCCCATTGGATGGTGAAGGTTCCGGCTTCTTTTTGACGTTGATAAATATTTTTCATCAAGGTGCCATCCTTAGCATAAATTGCAATGGCCACATCGGCAGGCTCGGCAATCGTATAGTATCCTTTGGAAGTCTTTCCTTCTGAAACAGATATGGTGTCGGATTCTGACATGACCTCCTTTCCGATAAATTCCATAAGGTTGTTCTGGGGCTTGGTTTCCAGGGCATTTTTTATGGCTTCCAGATTATCATTGATTGTAAATTGCTGTTCAAGGGTTGAAAATTGAGCCAGTTGTGCAGTAAAGTCTGTTCCTTCCATGGGATTCAACGGATCCTGATTTCGAAGTTGAGCTACCAGCATGGTTAAAAAGGCCTCTCTTCCCAAAGGGTCTTTTTTTTCGGTTTTTTCCTCGGTATGTCCTGTAAAAAGTTTATTGATATTGCTGTTTCCGTAGTTGGTTTGGGTTACGTTCATTTTATCCTCCATTGGATAAGGAAAAGAGTGAACAATTCTTATCATGATATAAATCGACTGACATCAGGCAACCAGGTCAAGTGTGCCAGTATTTCTCCAAATCAAAGGATCACGATTCCGCGGGGCCATAAAGCCGGCTGTTTCGGATTTGTTGTCCAGACTGAAAACCAGTTCATTTTTATGGGGTGCTTTCCGTGAATCCTGTTTTGCCTGGGACATGGACTGGTCAAAGTTAAAAGAGACTTGAACATCAATTTTTTCCAGACGGATTCCATGTTCCAGAAGGGCAGCTTTTAATTCAGACGCATGGGTTTTTAAAAGTTTTTGTGTTGTATTGTTTTCGGCAAGGATACTCACCTTCAAGCCGTCGTTTTCATTTTTTAAATGAATCTGAATTCTTCCAAGATGCGGAGGCTTTAACTGGAGCCGGATTTCATTCAAACCATCTTGAAATGATCGAATGATCTGTTTACTGACCTGATTCATAACATAGGCAGGTAAAGATTTTTCTGAAGTCGCTGAGCTGTTTGCAACCGAGTGTGTTTCCTTTTTATCACTTCCGAGAAATCCGACTTCCAAAGTAGCATCAATCTCCTGCTGTCCGTTTTCATTATCCATGGTTTCTTCAAATTGTTCCTGAATAGATGATTTGAGCAGATATTCTTTGTTCTGGTCTGCTGTATCATCGAGAAGGGATGAAAAATTTTCTCCCTGAAAAGGATTTTCATGATTCAAAGAATCATATGGTTTTTCGGCAGAGTGCTCGTTGTTGAATGATGCGGATCTGGCTGTTTCATTTCGTGAGAAAAGTGAACTTTTATGGTCGGTTTTAAGTTTTGAAGCTTCAAGAGGATTTGTACTTTTCAGACGGGTTAGGTTCTCGGTTAATAAATGATTGTCCGAAAAAACATGATCCACATTCAGGTTTTTCAGAAATCCAATCAGGTCATTTTTCAAATGGGTTTCAGAAGTGCCTTTGCTCGCGTTTTCATACAGCATGATTTCAAGCCTGGAGACAAACTGAGAAAGGGATAGTTTGTTTTCTTTATCGGTCAATACCGGGATACCCATGCTCTTCAATATTTGCGTGACATTATCCGGCAACTGTTTGGGTTCCCCGGTATCGGTATGAATTGTTCCCAGCCCTTTTAAAAAGGACACCAATCGTTCTAAATTGATGTTGCCGCCTTGTGTTTTTGCATAGGAAAGGGAAGATTCCATTGTTTGTTCATCAAGACCCAGCAAGGGTAAAATGGTTTGGAAAAAAGGAAGTGAAGAACTGGGGAAAAGAAGGGATAGTTCTTCCTTTTCCTTATTTCCATTTAATTCGCGTAATTTTGTAAACAGATCGGATAATTTTATCTGTTTTCCATTTACAGTTGTCTGTAATTGATCAAAGAGAGTATTGACTTCATCTCGATCAAAGCCTTTGTAAAGCAAAATTTTTTTTAGTACAGTAAGCGAATCCTGACCTGCAGAAATCTGTTCTAGTTTCAATCCAGTGGCCTGGAGATATTGTTTCACACTTTCCAGAAATTCATTTCCGGTTGTGATTTTCAGACCATTGAAAAGGGTAGACGCAGAAATATTTTTATTTTGCTTTCCATTCTGGAGTTGATTCGCAAAAAGCTCACCAAAGGAATGAGTTGAAGAAGAACTGTTTCCGCTTCCTGTTTTCAACGAAAAGAATTCTTTAAATAGTGTTTCCGGTTGTATACTTTGAGAGATCATAGATCGCCTTGGACTTTACAATGGTTTTAGATTTTGAATCCAAACATGATGATTTGGAGTTCCAGTTTGAAAGCATAGTGAGCAATGAGTATGCCAAAGCAGGAGAGCTGAAATGCCCGGGTATAAATTCAAATACATATGTCAATATTGGGATTTCGAAAATGATTGAAAAGGATGGCGTGAAGCAGTTATTTCCATGGAGGAGTTTTAGAAATCGGAAAATTTTTCCTATAAAAAAGTTTGTCTGGTACTGATTCGGGATGGTGGCAAAGGCAGGGTAAACAGTTGATCATAAGAATATAATTTTTCATTTTGGCTGGATACGATTTTTTTCATTGATGAGTTGTTCACTGATTTTTACAGCAAGTTCAGTATTTACATAGGTCAGTATTTTGGCAGCCTGATCACCTTTCATCATGAGAAAGATTGTCAACGCATCTTCAAATTCCAATTTATTAATGATTGTACCAACATCTTTGGGTTTCATGCTCGTGTATATCTTTAAGAGCTGTTTCAATTTTTTTTCTTTGGCTTCTCTTTTTAGACGTTCTTTTTCAGTTTCTTTTTTTTCAATCAATATCAGTTTTTCTTCAATCTGTTTCTGAATTTTCGACAGTTTTAGGAGGTTTTCTTCCATTTCTTCTTTTAAAGCCTCTATCTGTTTTCTCTCTTCTCCAATTCGGACTTCTTCCTGTTGAAGAAAGAGGCGTTTTTTTTCAAGGCTTTTCAGTATAATTTTTGTTTCTGTAGTAGTCGTATCTTCTTTTTCCGGTTTAGAGGCAGTGGTTTCGGATGGAGGTTTTTCTTCTATTTTTTCATTTTGTTTGTTTTCACCTGATTTTTTCGAGTCCTCTGGTTTTTCTTCTGTTTTTCCATTTTTCTTCTGCTCCTCTGGTTTTTTCAGATCTTCAGGTTTTTTATCCTCTGCGTGGGCAAGTTGTTGAATATGAAACAGCGCAGAGTCAAAACCAAAACCGGAAAGTAAACAAAAAGAAGCGGTGATCTTTGTTGCAATAAGTCCGATTATAAGTAGTTTGAGAAAAGGCTGGAAAGATTTTTTCATTTACGGGTATCCCTGATTTTTCTTATGATATTCATATCTTCGGATTCCTTTTGAAGGGTATCGGAGATTTTTTTGTAATACTCCTCTTTTTTACGCTGCTGTAAATTTTCCAGGGCTTTTTTTTCCACGGATCGTTGCTTCAGAATTTTCTGTTTATGGGATAACTCATTTGTTAATTGAGCATACTGCATATTTTCATTTTTCAGAATGAAACTGAGTCGATCATGATAGGAAGTGTAAATGGGTATCTGTTTTGCATCAATTCCCATGGACATTTTATCATATAATTCCGTGATGTTTTTTTGCTGATTCATTTCGTACGCATCGATCCGATTTTTACAGTCATTAATTTTGGTTTGTGTTATTGAGACAGCCTGCTTGGCTTCCTGTTCCAGATGTTTTCGATAACCAAGAAAGGATTGAAGACGAAATCGAAATTTTTTCATATCGTGTTTTTGTGCTGAACAGTAGTTGATGTTTTCATATTATGGATCAGGTGATAATTTTTCGAAGTCTCTCAAGGGAGGCTTCATACGGAATTGTATCGGAGATATCCTGTTTGAGAAACTGATTCATGGCCGGCATAATTTTTTTTGAAAAGTCAACGTTTGGATCTGATCCGTCTCTATAGGCACCAATCGTGATCATATCCTCGGCATCCCGATAGGTAGCGATCATATCAATTGCTTTTTCCCTGAGTTTTAAATGTTCCGGGCCGACAACATTTTTGGTTACTCTGCTGATGCTTTCAAGAACATCGATTGCAGGAAAGTGGCCGCGATTGGCCAGCTTTCTGGACAGAACAATATGACCGTCCACAATGGATCGAACCGTGTCACCAACCGGATCATTCAAATCATCACCTTCGACAAGGACAGTATATATTCCGGTAATGCTGCCTTTATTCTGGACATTTCCCGCCCTTTCCAGGAGAACAGGTATTTTTGAAAAAAATGAAGGAGTATAGCCTCGGTTTGTGGGCGGTTCTCCAGCAGCCAGACCAACATCCCGAGAAGACATGGCGAAACGGGTGATGGAGTCGATAATCAATAAAACGTTTTTCCCCTGATTCATGAAATATTCAGCAAGAGTGGTCGCAAGATAGGCCCCACGCATGCGTATAAGAGGAGGAGAATCGGATGTTGCCGCCACAACAACCGCTTTTTTTAATCCCTCAGGACCCAGATTCTCTTGTACAAATTCTTTTACTTCACGCCCTCTTTCTCCGATTAAACCGACGATGGTTACATCTGCTTTTGCATGTCGGGTCATCATACCGATCAGGAGGCTTTTGCCGACACCTGATCCTGCCATGATGGCGATCCTCTGGCCCCGGCCGAGAGGTACCATCATATTAATGGCAGTGATGCCGACATCCATGAATTGATCGATATGCTTGCGGTGCATGGGATTAATCCGTTTTCCATACAATGGATAATGTCCGGACGGTTTTATGGAGCCCAGTCCATCAATTGGCTTCCCCATGCCATTAATGACACGTCCGATATAATTGTCGCCAACCGCAACCCTTGGATTATTGTCAAGAAAGGATAAACGGCTTCCAGGCTTGATGCCCATGGTTTCTCCGTAGGGCATAAGAAGAATTCTATCTTCTCTGAATCCGACAACTTCTGCAATAATGGGCAATCCATGGTCATTTTCGATTTTACACAAACTGCCGATGCTCATCCCAAGGCCATGACCTTCGGCAATCAGACCGATAACTTGAACGATTCTTCCTTCAAGACGAGTGCAGGCACACCGTTCAACAGCCTGAAAATAATGGTTCCACTTTATATCCATATCGAGATTGTTTGTGGTTACCATAAAAGACTCCTATTGATCGTCAGCCATTTCGCTGGCTGAATCGATGATACTTCTGGATATGGCATCAAGGCGGCTCTGAATATCCGAGTCGACTTCTCCGACTTTGGTTTCAATTCGGCATCCGCCTCTGGTTAAAGAGGGATCGGATACGATCGATATCCTTTTTAAAGATTTTATCTTTTCAAACAGATCTTCCTTGGCGGTTTCGATGAAATCATAGTCTTCTGCGCTTACGTTAATGGTGGCTTCAGTGGGTTCAGGAATCAGTTCAAAGGATTTCAGAATTGCTCTTTTTACAATTTCATTGTCAATTTGAGCATTACCATAAATCACTTTTTCAGAAATGCGCTTCACGAGCTCGATAATATCATTTTCATTTTGCACAACCATGCGATGCCACAGGTCTTCAATGGAAACCATTATCTGTGTGAGGTTTTCAACGATCTGCCTGGCTTCCTGTATTCCTGCCTCATATCCTTCTTTTTTCCCCAGAGAAAAACCTTTCTCATGGGCTTCCTTTTGTATTTGTTCCACCTTGTTCTGTTGGGTGGCTTCC
>PNOB01000213.1 GCA_013824585.1 Desulfobacterium sp.
CCTTTTCCCGATCGATGATGAATTCTTTTAATAACCTCAAAAATTCCAATTGTCTACTGTTGAGGTTTGTATGCGCTGCAAGAAACAGGTCAAAGGCTTTGGCTACGGTGTCCGGGATTCATTTTCATCCAAAAGGATAAAACAATCAAGCTGTGATTGGCCATTCTTTTATCATTTACCGGTTATTGATCATCTTCAGAAACCGTTCCTCAAAATCTTTGAGCAGCACCTGTGTTTCCATTTCATCCTGATCCAGGATGACCGATAGCAGGGAAACACCCTCCAGAAAGGCAACCAACCCCATGCTCAAACGCGCGGATGCGCTCTCATCCTTGGAGACTTTCTGAATGGTAAGGGTTACGGTTTCAATCCATTCAGAATATGCTTTTTGAAGTTTCTCTTTGACCTTCCGGTTATAGATCGCAATTCCCCAAATTTCGATAAATATTTTGGATAGATCCCGATTCAATGTAATTTTCTGATACATGAAATTAAAACTGGCACGGAGGATATCTTGGGAGCTTTTGAAAGAATCTCTTTTCGAATGAATCCAATCTTCAAAAAGTGTCTTGTAGCGTTCAATCACATATTCAATATAGTTTAAAAGGATATCATCCTTACTTTTAAAATAGTAATGCAGCATGCCATGATTTATCTTGGCTGCAGCAGCGATATCCTTGATAGATGTTTGATCAAACGGCTTTTTCAGGAGGCATTTATGTAAAGCCTCCATGATCTGCTGACGTCTCTCTTGTTGTACACTTTTCCGGGTCATGCTTTTCTCATCCTGTCACTTTTATCTATTCTGCACAAATTCTCCCCGAAGAGATCCCGCTGTAATACCCCCCCCTCTTCATTTCATATCATCATTGTTTACAGCAAAAGAATTTCAATCACAACGATAAAATATTCAACAGGTTAAATAAAAATATAGTGCTAATTCGGAAAAATCTTACTTTTCAAGCTGCCCAAAGAAATAAAAAAGGCTTAGAGAATTTAACCACTAAGCCCTTGTTCCTGCTATCAACCGTATTTCCATCCTTCAGCAAAAAACCATTACAATCGAAAAATCAAATTAAGGTCTGGTGTGTCCATTATTACTCCTGGTCTTTTTAGGCGAAAACGAAGCAAAAGCTCCTTTATTGGACCGTCTTTCGATGGCTGTCTTGAGGGGAGGTACTCTCTTTCCATCTCTTGGTCGTGGCTGGCTTGCAGAGGGATTGATCTTTCTTTCTTGTTGGATAGAAGAAGGAGTGTCATAATTAAAATTCGTCAGTGTTCGCTGTTCCACAGAGCTTCCGATGGCTTTATTGATGGCCATTACCATCCGGGTGTCTTCCTGGGTGACCAGGGTAAATGCTTGTCCGCTTCGTTTGGCCCGCCCAGTCCGTCCGACGCGATGGATATAGGCCTCAGGTGTAGCGGGGATATCATAGTTGATGACATGGGAAACATTGGAGACATCAATTCCCCGGGCTGCAATGTCTGTGGCTACCAGAATTTTATACTCTCCGGACCGGAAGCTGTTCAACGCTGCCTGACGTCGCACCTGGGACAGATTGCCCTGAAGTGAGGTAGAACAGTACCCGGCCTTTGCCAGTTTCTCACCCAGGCTTTTGGCTCGAAACTTGGTGCGGGTAAACACCAGTACCGACTCGGTATGGGTATTGCTCAACAGTTTGATCAACAGGGCTGTCTTCAAATGCTGACTTACCGGGAACATAGCATGGCTTACTGTTTCTGGAGGTGCTGTGGTTCCGATCTGAACCGTAATCGGATTCTGTAAAACATCCTTTGCCAGGCAACGGATATCTGGCGGCATGGTTGCTGAAAAAAGCAGGGTCTGTCTATTTTTTTGGGGAACATGTTTCAGAATGCGCCGGATATCCGGGAAAAACCCCATGTCAAACATCTGATCGGCTTCATCCAGCACCAATATTTGCAGTCGGGACAAATCAACGGTTCGACGATTGATATGATCCAGCAACCGGCCGGGGCAGGCCACAACAATATCTGCACGTTTAAGTGCCTGGATCTGGGGATTGATTCCCACTCCACCATAAACCAGGGCGCTTTTCAAACCGGTTTGACAACCCAGCGTCCCAATTTCGCCATGGATCTGTTCGGCCAATTCGCGGGTTGGAGCGATAATCAGTGCACCAACTCTGCCTCGCGGGCCATTGATCAGCCGGTTGAGGATCGGTAATACAAAAACTGCTGTTTTGCCCGTTCCGGTCTGAGCCAAGCCCATTACATCACTGCCCTTCATTACCTCTGGAATGGCTTGCTCTTGAATGGGTGTGGGTGTAACATATCCCGCTCGTTTTACGCCTTCGGCAACAGCAGGGTGAAAAGAAAAAATTTGAAAATTCATATAATAAAAATTCCTTACTGGAGATCAATTCCATTGATCTCGGATTGAGTCTTCACGAATACCTTGTTCCCATGCTCCTTATCGGGAAGGTTTCCGTGCTCGCTAATTGGATAAGACTCACAGAATAATTCCGGAGCTTATCATCTCTTTGTTTGTATCCTGGGAATTTCGCGGTAGGAGCGAACAGGGCTGACCACATTTATTTAGTGGATATGCCCTGTTCTCACGGGAAAATAACCTTAGCTTACAGTTACATTGATAGCAGCAGGACCTTTTTGTCCTTGCTCTATTTCAAATGTAACCGGGTCGCCCTCTTTGAGAGTTTTAAAACCTGTTGCGATGATTTTTGAATGATGAACAAACACATCAGTTCCATTTTCCTGCTCAATGAATCCAAAGCCTTTGTGGTCATTAAACCACTTCACAATTCCATTTGCCATATAACATATCCTCCTTTTATAAAATTTTTCAACGTCTCAAGCTGGAGGATTGTACTGCAAGGTATGAATTGGTCCTTCAGGGAAAAACTGCCTCACCAATTCCAGGCAAGGCCAAATGATTGGAAGGATACTAGCTTTTTTATATACCGAAAGCAAGCTAATTATTTATTTATTTTATACAGATCCAGGCTATTGGCTTAACTTGAATAAAAAATGGATATGTTTTGGAAGCGACCCTGAGATCATAATTGGAAAAAAACGTCATCCCGAATTTCTTTACAATAAACCTTTAACGGATCGATTTAACAATGGAAACGCTTTGCTGTAAAAGGGATAATAATCGACTGATAATGCGATCCTCCATGATAAACAAATGGTTATTAGATTGATTCTCTCCGAGAAGTAAACGATTTATCTCTATCTGCTCTTTGAATATTTCAATCTGCTTGATTGATGATTCTATGCTTTGGATTCTTACCTCTACATAACGAGCTCTATTTTTAGGACTTAAATCCAAGAACAATTCGAGCAGATCGTGCTCATACTCACAGACGGAAACAATGGCGGTAAATGTCAAAACCGAGGAAAGCCAGATATTCTTTTTTTCATTATAGTTTTCGTCAGATGCCTTTGAATCATCCATCTGCTTCTGAATGTCATTGATTGCTTCGATATTCTCTGACAGGCCTTGTAATATCGGAATCATCTGCCCGAGTATGGCAGAACTGCCGCCCTGTATTTCTGCGGCCAAAAGAGGTGAAGAGATAAACATCAACAGACATAAAAAAATAAAAAAACGATTCATAGCCGATCCCTTTACTTTAGAAGGATTCCTTCTTATCCGTAACCTTCATTTTAACATTTTTCTTTGGCAACCTCATCCGAATTTTCTTCAGCAACAAGGATGCCAATTCGAAAAGAAGCCCCGTTATACTGAATCCCTTTTTGATCAGGCGATCATTTTGAACAATCGAAACCTGAAGACACGATGAAAGGTTCCTTTTTCCAAATCAAGTTGAACTGAATTCTTTAGTAAACAATGTAATGATGCAAACCGTATTTTTTCTAAGTGAAAAAACTCCGC
This sequence comes from Desulfobacterium sp., assembly GCA_013824585.1. Classification (GTDB taxonomy): domain Bacteria; phylum Desulfobacterota; class Desulfobacteria; order Desulfobacterales; family SURF-7; genus QZKS01. Next base: position 3,899 of record PNOB01000213.1, read on the forward strand.
ACACCAACCGTTTCAGAAAAACAGACACTTCATGTCCGCTTTTTATCCCTATCGGAACTTACATGTCGCGCATGCACTCAAAAATCAATTGGTCCCATTGCAAATAAAAGAAAAAGTGATAAGATTTTTATAAATACAAAACCGGCAAGAAAAAAATATTTCTCCCGAATCATAGGAAAATATAAAACCAGAGTGCATTGCTGCCAAAAACAGAACAATACCATAAAAAAAATAAAAAATTGAAATACGTTTTTGGCATAAAACATGCCTAAACAATTAAACCGGTTACGCATGAAAAAATGCGGTTGCATAACATACTGTCAAATTTAAAATTATGGAGAACAATTTATGTTAAACAATGACATCTTGCCAGAAGCTGAGGACCCCCTGGGTTGTATCGAGAGCGATCACGTCGCCGAGCTTTTTTCACAACGAGTTTCAATCTCCAACATAGTTCAAAATGAAAAAAGAAACACTCAGGAACGATCACTCTCGAAAAACGGATTATCAAAATCCTTATTTGCCAACCCAAAAACGCATTCATTCCGCAGAAAATTCTTCCCAGGAATCAGCCAGAGCCAATGGAACGACTGGCACTGGCAAATGAAAAACCGGATCACAAATCTAAAAGCCCTTGAAAGAATCATCACCCTCTCTGATGAAGAGAGAAGAGCCCTTGGCTCCTCAGCAACGGCACTGCCGTTTAGCATTACTCCTTATTACGCAAGCCTTATTGACAGGGAAAATTCGTTACAGCCTATCCGCCGAACAGTGGTTCCGGTTGAAAACGAACACTTTCACTGCAAAGGCGAACAAGCCGATCCTCTTGGAGAGGATAACCACAGTCCGGTTCCAGGATTGATTCATCGCTATCCGGACCGTGTTCTTTTTCTCGCTACCAGCACATGTTCCACCTATTGCCGCTACTGTACCCGATCCCGAATGGTTGGCGACAGGATGGACAGCGAGTTGAATACTTCGAAATGGCAAGCAGCAATCAATTATATAAACCAGAACAGTCAAATCCGGGACGTCGTTATTTCCGGAGGCGACCCACTGATGCTTGCGGATGAACAATTGGAATGGATTCTGATTCAATTAAAACGCATTCCTCACCTGGAAATGATTCGAATCGGTACAAAAGCACCTGTTGTTTTACCACAGCGCATTACACCGGCGCTGATCCGGATGCTGAAACGGTATCATCCTCTTTTCATCAGCATTCACTTCACACATCCGGATGAGCTGACTCCTGAAACCATGCTGGCATGCAACCGTCTTGCTGACGCCGGCATTCCACTGGGCAGTCAAACTGTTCTGCTCAAAGGAATCAATGACGAGGCCAAAACATTGAAACGCCTTTTTCAGGGGTTGCTGAAAATACGTGTAAGGCCATACTATCTCTATCAGTGCGACCCGATCCCGGGTTCCGGTCATTTCCGTACACCCATTGAAAAAGGGCTCGAGATGATCCGATCATTACGCGGTTTTACCAGCGGCTACGCTGTTCCAGCCTATGTGATCGACGCGCCCGGCGGCGGTGGAAAAATACCCATGCTCCCGGATTATGTTGTTCGCCGGGAGAGCGAATCCCTGGTCTTACGAAATTATAAGAATCTGGAGTTCCGGTATCCCCTGTCGACAGATCGCGATTTACCGGAAATGCCTGATCAGCAAGAGATCCGATATCTCCAGAAAAATCTGGTTGTGGGACTCACCTATGACCAGAAAAAACCCGATCTGGAAATGGAATATCGGGAAGAAGAAACCGTTGGATTTGATCAGCCTGACACTATCCATGCAATTGAAAATGCATTGCAGGAACTGGGATTTGATACGGACCGTATCGGAGATATCACGAGTCTGACAAGCCGAATTGCCAATGGCGACCGATGGGACATTGTATTCAATATTTCCAATGGGCTAAAGGGATTCGGACGGGAAGCGCAGATTCCGGCTCTGCTTGAAGCCAACTCCATACCCTATGTATTTTCAGATCCAATGGTACTCTCCCTTACACAGCATAAGGGAATGACCAAGCATGTCATCCGCGACCTGGGAATTCCCACACCCGATTTTTTGGTTGTGAACAAAGAGATGAACGGCCATAAGATTTCACTTCCGTTCCCTCTATTTGCAAAACCGGTTGCCGAAGGCAATGGAAAAGGTATCAACCGGTTTTCCATGATTACTAGAGTGGAAGAGCTGCACGAAACCTGCCGGGGACTCCTCAAATCATACAGACAACCGGTTCTTGTGGAAAAATATCTTCAGGGACGCGAATTCAAAGTCGGTGTTATCGGCTCCGGAGATCAGGCCAGATCCATCGGTGTTATGGAAGTGATATCGAAGAACAGCATTGAGCCAGATGCTTATGAGAACAAACAAAAATATGAAAAGCTTGTTTCATACCGTATGGCAGATGATGATCTGGCGCATCAGGCATCACAAATCGCTATCCAGGCATGGCAAGGTCTGGGATGTCTGGATGCCGGAAGAATCGATATCCGGACGGATGAGAGGGGAATACCGAACTTCATAGCAGTGAATCCTATGGCCGGGCTTAACCCCCACCATTCCGATCTTTGCATCATTGCAAGACTGACCGGTCTCTCCTATACGCAATTGATCGACACAATCATGCAATCAGCCATGGAGCGATATCATCTTCAGCGCTGCATTCCAAAGTTGGAACTTCCGCAAATGGAATATGCTCATGCCTGATATCATCGGTATCATATTCAACACGCCTCAATCTGCATCCACCGATTCAATGGATGTTCTGACCCAGGTGGATGCGATTGAGCGTTCGTTGAATATTCTCGGATATCGACCCGTCATCATACCATTTACAAAAGACCTGTCTCTCTTTATCGATCGATTGAAAAGGGAATCGGTTCAAATGGTATTTAATCTTTGTGAAACCGTTGACGAAGACGCAACTCTCTGCGGCCATCCGGCTGCAGTTCTGGAGCTTCTTGGTGTACCCTTTACTGGTTCCCCTTCCATATCTCTGATGATTTCCACGGATAAGATGATGACCAAACAGGTGGTCCAATCCTCCGGTATCATGACTCCTGAATCCGTGCTTCTGAACAATCCAACGGATCTGAATTCCGATGTTCTGAAATTTCCCGTTATTGTAAAGCCCCAGTTTGAAGATGCCAGTATCGGTATCGATCAGAGCTCTGTTTTCACCAATCAACAGGACCTTAAACAACGGATCAATGATTTTATTGTCCGCTTTGGATCAGTGATCATCGAAGAATATATCGATGGAAGAGAATTCAATGTATCTCTGATGGGATATCCCTCATTGGCCCCCCTTCCATTGGCAGAAATCGATTTCTGCCAATTACCTGAAAATCTCTATCGCATCGTCGGCTACCGGGCCAAGTGGGATACTACATCATTGGAGTATCATAACACCAGACGCATTTTCCCGGAAAATCTTTCTCCCCAATTACAGAAAAAAATAGAAGATACAGCCGTGCTCTGCTCCC